>JALYUA010000092.1 GCA_030854005.1 Acidobacteriota bacterium | reverse complement strand
ACCGTCACGAGCTCGCCCCCCCTCATCGACGAGCGCAGGCGGAGCCGTCGCCCCTCTCGCCGGTCTTCGAGAACGTCTTCGAGGCGGAGGATCTCGGCGTGATCGTCTTCGAGAAGGACGCCTCCGGACGCGTGACGGGATTTCGAATCGGAGTCGGAGACTCGGCGATTCGTTTTTCGCCTCGACCCGAAAGGCCCTAAAACCTCGCCTTTCTTTCCCAGACTCGTCAGCTTCCCGGGTCGTCTCGTCCGCCCCGGGTGCCATTTCGTCCCAATCCCGTTGCCGCGGCCCCTCCCCGCCCGTAAGTTGCGTCCTGTCAGTGCCTCCTTACCGGGCGGCGTGCGCGCCGCCCGCATTTTTCCCTCTCGGAGGCCCGGACGGACTCGGGACGCGGGCCGCGGAGGTGGGCATGCACATGCAGGCAGGACCTCGAACGGGGATCGAAGAGGCCGGGACGGGCGAAGCCGTAGGTCCCGCCCTTCACGAGGTGGAGCGCTCGCCCCGGGAATTCGAGACATCGCACAAGCTTCTTCTCTTAGAGACTCTCTACGACGCGGGACTCTCCCTCGGAGCGCTTCCCGACGAGGGATCGCTCGTCGAGGACGTTCTCGGCCGTGCCGTCGGCGTGCTCGACGCCGCCCGCGGGTACCTCGCGACATTCGGGGAGGGCGGCGAGCGGCGAGCGGAAGCGCGGGTCGGATTTCCCAGGCGCCTTCCCGACCGGGTCGTTGCCGAAGACGTTTTTCTCTGTGACGTCGCGCGCTCAGACGGGCCGCTGCTCTCAGGCGAGACGCGGCTCCTTCGCACCCCCGTGTCGTCCGCGATGGGCGCGGCGATCCGCGCCGGCGGCCGCACCGTCGGCGTCCTGGTCCTCGCGGACAAGGAGACGCGCCGGGAAGGGCACGCGTCGTTCGACGATGAGGACGCGCGTTTCCTCTCCTCGCTCGCCGGACTCTGCGGCATGGCGATCGAGAACCGGAGACACCTCCAACGGCTGACCCGGGAGAGGGAACGGCTCGAAGAGGAGAATCGCCGCCTTCTCGAATCGACCGGCCGCTCGGCGGCGGGGCGGGTCTTCGTCGGAGACTCTCCTGCCGCGCGGCGCGTCCTCGACCTGGTGGGTCGCGTCGCCTCCTCCAGGACCTCGGTGCTGATCACGGGCGAAAGCGGCACGGGCAAGGAGCTCGTGGCCCGCATGATCCATTCGCGCAGCGACCGCGCGGAAAAACCGTTCATCGCGATCAACTGCGCGTCACTTCCCGAGTCTCTGCTCGAAGCCGAGCTGTTCGGCATCGAGCGGGGCGTCGCGACGGGCGTCGACGCCCGTTCGGGGCGCCTCGAGACCGCCAACGGGGGCACGCTGTTCCTGGATGAGATCGGCGACATGCCGCTGACCTTGCAGGCCAAGCTCCTCCGGGTGCTTCAGGAGCGGGAGATCGAGCGGGTCGGCGGCCGCCAGCGGATTCCGATGGACGTGCGGTTGCTCGCCGCGACCAACGCTCCGCTTTCCGAGCGCATCGCCGCCGGACAGTTCCGCGAGGACCTCTACTACCGCCTCCGCGTCGTCGAGATCGCGCTGCCCGCGCTCCGCGAACGGCGCGAGGACATTCCGCGGCTCGCCCGCCATTTCCTGGAGCGCTTCGCCGCCCGCGAAGGCCGGGACGCCCATTCGCTCGACCGCGGCGCGTTCGCCGCGCTGCTCGCCCACGATTTTCCAGGCAACATCCGTGAGCTCGAGAACCTGCTCGAGGGCGCCGCCACCCTCTCACGCGGGGGAGTCATCCGGGTCGAGGACCTGCAGTGGCTCCCGAACCGTTCCCTGGTGCCTCTCGGGGCAGACCCCTCGGGGGCCGGAGACGCCCCCAACCTCCGCCTGCTCGAGGAACGTCACATCCGCCGCGTCCTCAAGATGGCGGGCGGAAACAAGACCCGGGCGGCCCGTCTTCTCGGGATCAGCCGGCGCACCCTCTACCGCAAGAAGCACCTGGAGTAGGCCGGGTCATTTTCCAGCGTCGAAGCCTCCCGGCGGCCGCGAAATGCCCGTTTCATGCCGAAAACGGCCCGCCGGTGAGACTTGGCCGCAACCCCCGGGGGGTTTTTTCGTACCCTGTTCCGGCGGGAGGCGGAATAAGCCGCTCGACCCACGGTTTGCGAGGGGAAACCCGAGAGGACCAGACGCATGAGCCAGGCCCTGTTGCGCGATGCGGGTCAACCCATCCGGGCGATCGTGGTCGATGACGAGCCTCCGGCCCGGCAGTGGCTCGGAAGCCTCCTCCGGAACGAGGAGTCGGTGGACGTCGTCGAGGAGTGCGGCGACGGGTTTGCCGCGTTGGACGCGATTGCTCGGCACCGGCCCGATCTCGTCCTCTTAGACGTCGAGATGCCCGGGATGAGCGGTTTCGACCTGGTGCAATTGATGGGCAAGGGCGTCTCGCCCGTCATCGTGTTCGTGACAGCGTTCGATCAATATGCCGTGCGCGCGTTCGACGTTCGGGCGATCGATTATTTGTTGAAGCCCGTCGATCCCGAACGCCTGAGAGAGGCCGTTCGGCGCGCCGTCGGGCAGATCCGGCACGACGCGCCGGCCACCGCCGAGCCGCGTTCCGCTCCGCCTGCCGGACGTCGCTTCCCCGAGTGGCTTCTGATCAAGTCGGACGGCCGCAGCCGGTTCGTGCGCGTGCGGGACATCGACTGGATCGAATCGCAGAAGAACGACGTCGTTCTCCACGTCGGAACAGCCGAGTACCTGTACCACTTGTCGACGTCGGGCATCGAAGCGAAGCTCGATCCCTCGCGGTTTCTGCGCATCCACCGCTCGACGATCGTCTCGGTCGACCGGATCAAGGACCTGTACCCGCTCTTCAACGGCGACTACGGCGTCACGCTGAAAGACGGCACGACCCTGACGATGAGCAGCACATACAGGCGACGCCTGGCGGCTTTTCGCGACGGGATGCTCTGAGCGTGTAGGACTCCCTCCGCTTCCGCCTGGAGCGACGCCGCGCTGCGCCTTGCCCCCCTCACCCTTCCTCTCCCCCCGCTTTCGCGGGTGGAGAGGGGAGGAGCGTGCCGCCTCGCGCCCTGAGTGAGGTGATGAGACGGGTCCGGCGGGAGGCGAGGCGGGACTTACTCCACTATGCCGACGCGCGATCCCGGACCTCCGCCGCACGGCGCGGCGTCCGCGGCTGATCGAGCGGGATCTCCACGAAGGCCTCGCAACCGCCTTCCGGCAGGTTGCGGACCTCGAACACGTGGCGCTTCGGGTAGAGCGCTTCGAGGCGGCGCCGCACGTTGGAAATGCCGATGCCCGTCGCTTCCGCCGGCCGCGTTCCATCGGGCAAGCCACGGCCGTTGTCCCGAACCGAAAGGATGAGACGGTCGCCTTCGGGGCGCACGAGAACCGTGACGAAGACGGGCCCCGCGAATCCCTGCATCCCGTACTTGATCGCATTCTCGACCAGAGGCTGAAGGAGAAAAGACGGGACCCGAGCGGTTCGTATGCCGGGCTCGACCTCGACGGCGATTCGCACCCGGTCCCCGAATCGCGTGCGCTCGATGTTCGTGTACTGCTCGAGAATCGACAGCTCGTCGTCGACACTGACGAGCTGTCCGGGCTCGGACTTCAGGCTCGTGCGCAGAAGCTCGGCGAGCTGGAGGATCATCCGTTTGGCGCGCGGGGGATCGGCGTCGATGTAGGGCAGCACGGCGTTGAAGGTATTGAAGAGGAAGTGAGGCCGCAGCTGCGCGCGGAGGGCGTGGAGCTTTGCCTCCACCAGCTCCGCCCGCATCCCTTCGCGGTGGCGCAGGCGGCGCAGCCGCGTCCGGTGGGCCGCGCCGACCGCCACCACCAGGGCAACGGCGCAGAGGGCGCGGAACCAGAGCGCGTCGTAGACATGCCGGGCGATGGAAAACGAGAGCGCGGGCTGAGGCGCGCTCCACAGCCCGTCCTCGTTCGACGCGCGGATCTGGAAGCGGTAGTGCCCGGAGGGAAGGTTCGTGTAATACGCGATGCGGCGCGCGCCGGCGTCGATCCAGGCGGAATCGAAGCGCTCCAGACGGTACTGGAAACGGATGGCGCCGGGCTGGCGGAAAGACAGCGCCGTGTAGTGAATCTCGATGTCGCGCTGGTCGGGCGCCAGTCTGAGCCCGGCGGCCGGTGAGAGCCGCCGGCCGTTCGCGAGGACTTCCTCCACGACGACCTGAGGAGGAACGCGGTTGATCTGGATGTGCTGAGGGTCCGCCATCGCGAGGCCCTTCGACGTGGCGAACCAGAGCCGCCCGTCCTCGCTGCGGGCGACGCCATGCTGCGAGTTGTTGCACTCGGCGCTGCGCATTCCGTTGGCCGTGGCGAATCCCACCGGGTGAATTCCGTGGCTCGGACGCGCGGCGACGCCGTTCAACTCGTCGAGCCCGACGCGAAAGACGCCGCGGTTCGTCGTCAGCCAGAGGTACCCGTGGCCGTCGTCGACGGCGCGCTGCACGGTGTCATGGAAGACACCTTCGTTCTCCCGGTAGGTCGTGAAGGCGCGGCCGTCGTACCGGGCGAGGCCTCCCCGCGTCCCGAGCCAGTACGTCCCCGTATGGTCCTGCTCGATCGAGAGCACGACGTTGTGCGGCAGACCGTCGCGCGTCGTGAAGGTCTGGAATTGCCCGTCATGCCGCCGGACGAGACCGCCGCCGAGAGTCCCCATCCAGAGGTCCCCGTCGCGATCCTCGAACAGAGACATGACGGCGTCCGAAGGAAGCCCGTGCCGGCGGTCGTATCGGGTGACGCGTGTCCCGTCGAAGTGCGCGATGCCGCCGCCGAGCGTGGCCACCCAGAGCGTTCCGTCGCGCGACGGGCAGACGGAGGAGATGTAGAGACCGGGAAGGCCCTGCTCGACGCCATACCGGCGCCACCCTGTCCGCGTGGATTGAAAGAGCCCGTTGTCCCGCGTTCCCACCCAGAGATCGCCCGCGGCGTCCTGGGCGATCGTCGTGACGCGCGCGCCGAAGTCGTGCGCCTGGGTCAACCGGTCCTCACCCGGGAGCATCCGCGAGAGAACCCCGTTGCGCGTGCCGACCCAGAGCGTGCGATCCCGGTCTTCGAACACCGTAAAGACGTTGTTGTCGGCGAGCCCGTCTCGAACCGTGTAGTTGGCGATGCGCTGGTCCTTCAGACGATTGAGGCCCGCGTCTCCCGTCCCGATCCACAGGCTTCCCTCCCGGTCTTCGAGAATCGAAAGCACCTCGTCGCTCGCGAGGCCGTTCGACCTCGAGAACTGCATGAGCTTTCCGTCGCGGAGACCGAAGACTCCTGAAAGAGTCCCCACCCAGAGCGTGCCGGATCGGTCGTGGTAGAGCGAACGCACCGTGCGGTCCGGCCGGCTCCCCAGCGGAAAAGGCTCGGTGCGCCCGTTCCGCAGGCGGGACAGGCCATCCGCGCTTCCGATCCACAGGCCGCCTTCGCCCGTGGGGGCGAGAGCGTAAAACGGGCCGTGCAGGCCGGTCTCGGATCCGTAGCTCGTGAGGCGGCCGTCCCGGTACCGGAGAATCTGCGTCTTTCCGCCGAACCACATTTCTCCGCCGGGAAGCTCGGCGATCGCGCGAATGAAGGCGGGCGCCGCGCCGCGTTTCCAGAACCGCGTCAGCACCTGTCCCTGAAGCCGGGAGATGCCTTCGCGCGAGCCGATCCACATTGCTCCGTCGTCGCCCTCATGAATGGCGGTGACCGTCTGCCCGTCGAACGTGTCACCGAATGTCATCCGGGTGAACCGTCCGGCGCCCATTCTCGCCAGGCCGTTGCTGGTTCCGATCCACAGATCCCCGTTGCGGGTTTGGCAGAGCGCGTGGACGTAGTCGTCTCCCAGCGCCGGCGTGTTGCGCGTGTCGAATACGCGGAAGTGGACCCCGTCGAAGCGGACGAGCCCTTCCTGCGTTCCGAGCCACAGGTAGCCGTCGCTCGTCTGAACGATCGCCGTCACGCTGTTCTGGGGAAGTCCCGAGTCGGAATCCCAGACGTCGTAGCCGTAATGGGCGAGGGCGCTCGAGGGCTCGAGCCCGGCCGCGGGCCGTCCGCCGGAGAGCAGCGCCACGGCGAGGGCGGCGCGCGCGAGCCGCCGCAGGAGCCGGTATCCGACAGCCGAGTTCATCGCGGGAAATTGTACGCCGGGCGGACGTCGGCGCGGGGCGGTTCCGAGGTCGCCGGCCGTTGTCCCGCGACCGAGAATCTCGACGGCCGGTCGACTCAGGAGCCTTCCCGGCGGAGCGCCTCGGGTGGGACGACGCTGCCCGTGTGGCCGAACTTGACGCGCAGGCGCTGGAATTCCCCTTCCAGCCGCTCGAACTCCTTCTCGTCGACCGATTCCAGGTTCATGAGCTGATTGCGCGCTCCGGCGCTCGTTCGGATGAGCTCGTCGAGCTTCAAGAGCATCGCTTTCGAATCCCGGTTCTGGCTGTTCTGGATGATGAAGACCATCCAGAAGGTGATCAGGTTCGTGACGGTGTTGATGATGAGCTGCCAGGTGTCCGAGAAATGAAAGATCGGGCCCGTCACGACCCACACCAGAACCAGCACGATCGACGCGATGAAGGCCCACGCCGATCCGAGCGCGGCGGCGGCGGCCTGCGCGATCTTCCGGAAATACTCCCTCATGTCGTTCTCCTTTCGGCGCCGGCCCGTGGGGTGTTCGCCGGCGGTCGGCCGGTGAGCGTACCCCTTCGCGAAAACAGGATCCCGGTGCCCGGCCGGCGCGGCGTGCGAGGTAGGGCTGCCTCCCGTATGCTCGGGCCGGGACGGGGGAACATCTGATGCGAGAACGTCTGTCGCGGTCGATCGCCGGCGCGCTGCTCGCCGGCGTGGCCGTGATGGCGTCCGCGCGTGCTCTCGGTCTTGCGCGTCACGGAGCGTCCCTCGACGCGCATGGGGAGCGCGCCTGGTTCGCGTGGGCGCTTCAAAGCCCGTCGGTTCGCCCGCTGCTCGAGCGCGCCGCCGGCGAGCTGCGGCCGGGGGAAGCGGTGTGGATCGCCGTGCTCGATCCCTCTCTCGACCCCGGCTGGGTTCGGGTGATGGCGCTCTACTCGCTCTCCGGCCAGTGCGTGGTCGGGGCGGGCCGCGAGGCTCCTGCCTCCCGGATCACGCGAGTCGAGCTCCTCCCGGGGGCGCGCGTTCGCGTCGTGCACCGGACCGGCTGAGCTTGGAATTCCTCCGGTTCGCGGCGGGAGCGGGTCTCCTGGTTCTCCTCGGCCGCGCCGCGTCGCGTGGACGGGTCCGCGGCCTGGATCCGGGCGAGCTCGCCCTCGACGGCGCGATCGGATTGAGCGTCGCCGCGCCCGTCGCCCTGGCGTGGCTCCTCCTCGGAATGCCGCTGCCGCCCCGCGTGATCGCCGGGGCGGAGGCGGCCGCAGCAATCTTTCTCCTGTTCGCGAGGCGAAGGGTCGAGGCTCGCCGCGATTCCCCGGCGCCGGCGGGCTCCCGCCGGCTGGCGCGCCTCTCGACGCTGCTCGTGCTGAGCGCTTTCGCGGTCTGCGCGTGGAAATGGGCGAGTGTTCCGCTCTGGTCGTGGGATCACTTCGCCATCTGGGGAGTGAAAGCGAGGCGGCTGTTTCCTCTTTCTTCCCTCGATACGACGTCTCTTCATTCCGCGGCGCTGCGCGTTTCGAATCCCAACTACCCGCTCGGGCTGCCGCTGGCGTGGCGTCTTCTCGCCCTCGGCGAGCCGGCGTCCGGCGTTTTCCGCGCGGCACACGGGCTCTTCGCCCTCGGAGCGCTCCTCGCGCTGCGGGCCGGCACGAAGCGCGCGACGGGGTCGTCCCTCCTCGCAAACGCCCTGGCGGGCGCGCTCTGTGTCTCGCCTCTTTTCTGGGATTCCGAAGCCCTGGGCCTCGCCGAGATGCCCCTCGCGTTTCTGGCGGCTGCCTCCGCGGCACTGCTGCTCGGCCTGCGGCATCCTCCCGGACGGCCCGCGTGGGCGGCGGGCGTGACCATCGGCTCCATGAGCTGGATCAAGCAGGAGGGAATGCTTCTCGCCCTTCTGCTCCTCCTCGCGGGGGCCGCAATGCTGCTCTCATCGCGGCCGCCCGGCCGCGATCGCGCCCGGTCCCTCGCGGGACTGCTTCTCTCCGCCGCCCTCGTCGCCTGCGCTGGCGCGGCGCTCTGGCACGCTCTTCTCCCGCGAGGGTTCGGGTTCTTCGTCGGAGACTGGCCCGCGCGGGGGCTCGCGCGCCTGCGAGATCCGCTGGCTCTCTCGAAGGCGCTCGCGCACGAACTGCTCGCCAGCGACTGGCTCGGCCTCTGGGTCGCGATCGCCGCCGCCTTCGTCGCGGCCTGGATCCTCCGCCGT
Organism: Acidobacteriota bacterium; assembly: GCA_030854005.1. Lineage (GTDB taxonomy): Bacteria > Acidobacteriota > Thermoanaerobaculia > UBA5066 > Gp7-AA6 > JALYUA01. Next base: position 5,626 of record JALYUA010000092.1, on the reverse strand, counting down.
CCGATGGCGGCGCTCCTGCTGTCGGCCGTCGCCGTGCAGATGGCGGTGTACGCGTCCGTCTACGTCTTCACGTACCTCGACCCGGTCGAGCACATCGCCTCATCTTTTTTCCGCATCGTGGCGGGAACCGTTCCCCTGGCCCTTCTCGGCGCCGGCCTCCTCGCCGAACGCCCCGTTTCGCGAACGTGCGACTCCCCCCGGCTCTCGTGATCCGGGAGGTCTCGCGCTTTTCCTCCGCTATGCCGCGGCCCTTCTCCCGAGGATCGCCGCGATCGCGAGGCCGACCGCGAGCATGAGCGGCAGCTCCAGGGCGATCTGCATGCCGACGACCCGCGGCGGCCACGGAGCGATCGCGTAGTACGTCAGATACCGGCTGACTGTCGAGATCAGCCACAGGGCCGCACCGAACGCGAGGCCCGCCTGGACCCAGGGAGAGCCCGCGAGGGTGCGCGAAAAAAGCCACACGGCTCCGAGAGAGAACACGGCGAACGCGAGAAAGAGAAAGGGGGCATGCGCTTCGCCGTCGGCGGCTCCGCGGATCAGCTGCGGAGACTCGAGGTATCGAGGCTGCAGGATCTTTCCGTGAATCATGAAGTTGCCGGCGGCGGTGACGACGAGGGCGGCGAGAAAGGCCAGGACGTGGGACTTCATGGAGTGTTCCTCACTTTTCGTTTCGAGGCGCCCGCGCTTCGGAGGGCGTCGCAGCAGGACTCGGGACGGCGAGCTTTCGGGACCAGTCGATCGGACCTTCGCGGAATCTCTTTTCGAGCACCAGGAACTCGTGCGCGTTGCCGCGCTCGAAGAATGCGTAGACCATGTCCCATTCGGCGCCGGTTCCGAAGCCCGCCATACTCTCGACCATGCGGGTTTTGCCGGGCCCCGCGTCGTGGAGAGTCAGGACCGAGAAGAGGGTGCCGGCTTCGCGCGGTCCCTTCGGAAAGAATCCCGTCAGTCCGACCCGCATCGCGAACATCTCGAGCGGGAGATACGCGAGCACGGTGTTGTGGATGGCGTCGGGATCCGAGAGCTGGCCGTCGAGGCGGTAGTTGGAATCGAACCTCCCGCCGGTCTTCAGCTCCACGAACACATTCGGCGCGACGAAAGTCTTCAACCCTTCGGCCGTCGTCATCGTCTTCCAGACTTCTTCTCGCGGGGCGGCCACGACGAACTCCTGCCGCAGCACGCGCTCTCCGCCGGGCAGAGCGAACGACGTGTTTCGGACCTCTTCGCACCTTCCCGCCAGCGGGAGCAGGAGGCATCCCGCCGCGAGAACGATCGCCGTTTGAATTCTCACGATGCGCTCTCCTCCTTTTTGGAAAACGAGGCGGCGAGGTACCGCCGCAGCTCGCGAACACACTGGTCGAAGGGTTCGATGCTCGCTTCGGTGAGCGACTGCATGACGGCGCCTTCCATCACGGTCAGAACGAACGTGGCGGCCGACGCGACGTCCTCCTCCGAGATTGCGCCCGAGGCCGCCTCCCGGACACACTGGCCGACCCACGCCTTCCAGCCGGCGAAGTTGGCGCGCACTTTTTCCTGGGCCCGCGGAATCGCGCGTCCGACCTGGAGAGCGAGATTGCCGATCGGGCACCCGCGCGTGAAGCCGGTCGCGACGAGCTGCATCCGGTATCCGGCGAGAAGTCCCGTGATTCGCTCGATGGGGTCCGACACGCTGGAAAAAAGAGGCTCGATCAGGATCGGCTCGAGGTTTTCGAGGTACCAGTCGAGGACCGCCAGGAGGATGTCTTCCTTCGTCCGGAAGAAGTAATAGACGCTGCCCGGATGTACCCCCGCGTCCTGCGCGATCTGCTGAAGGCTCGTCGCCTCGTAGCCGCCGTCCCAGAAGAGCTGGCGGGCAGCTTCGAGGATTTTGTCGCGGGTGGAAGGGTCGTGCATTAGTTGGTTATACAACTAAAGACACATAAAACTATCAAGACATTCTAATTCAGCAACTTGCTGATATGCCTCGGGCAGCCTTTCCTAGGGTGTGGGAGCGGGAAGCCGACGAATCGGTCGGACGCATCAGCGGGGGTCCGGCAATCTACAGGAGAGATCCGTCGGGCGGCGCGGACTAGAATCCGCCTCAGATTGGCGCTGTCATCCGGCTTCCGCCTCGGCTCGTACGAGATCGCCGGGCCGCTCGGCGCCGGCGGGATGGGGGAGGTCTACCGCGCCCGCGACTCCAGGCTCGGCCGCGAGGTCGCGATCAAGGTTCTCCCGGAGGAGCTCTCCCGGGATCCGGGCGCGCTCGCCCGGTTCGAGCGCGAGGCGCGGGCGGTGGCGGCGTTATCGCACCCCAACATCCTCGGGATACACGATTTCGATCGGAAAGAAGGGATCGTCTTTGCGGTGCTGGAGCTTCTCTCCGGCCGGACGTTCCGGGAATGGATGTCCGCGGGACCGCTCCCGCCGCGGAAGGCCGCCGAGGCGATGGCGCAGGTCGCGAGGGGGCTCGCCGCGGCCCACCAACGGGGCATCGTTCACCGCGACATCAAGCCGGAGAACCTCTTTCTCACGTCCGAGGGGACCGCCAAGATCCTCGACTTCGGCCTGGCCCGGGTCTCCGCCGAACACCTCCCCGGGCCGGCCGGAAGCGCCGGCGCGACTCGGCCAGGGACGATTCTCGGCACGGTCGGGTACATGGCGCCCGAGCAGATCCGCTCGCAGACGGCAGATGCGCGGGCCGACATCTTCGCATTCGGCGCCATCCTCTACGAGGCGATCTCCGGCGAGCGCGCCTTCCATGGCGCGTCGCCGATCGAAACGCTGACGGCGATCTTGAACGATGAGCCGCCGGAGATCCCCGAATCGCGGCTCGCCGGGGCGGTCTCGCTCGAACGCATCGCCCGGCGCTGCCTCGAGAAGAATCCGGACGAGCGCTTCCAGTGCGCGCGCGACCTCGGGTTTGCCCTCGAGGCGATCACGCCTGTCTCTCCCGCGCCGCAGGAGCGCGGGAAGGACACGGCCCGAGACGAAAAGGCCGGCCGGTCCGTGGCCGTTTTGCCCTTCAAGGACCTGGCGCGGGATCCCGAGAACGCGCACCTGGGCGTGGGACTGGCGGACGCGACGATCACCGAGCTGGCGCTCGTCCGGTCCCTCATCGTCCGCCCGACGTCCTCGATCCTGCGGTACCGCGACGTCGCCATCTCCGCCGAAGAAGCGGGTCGCGAGCTCGCGGTCGATGCCGTGGTGGACGCGAGCTTTCAGCGCTCCGGGGCGCGTTTGCGCGTGACGGTGCAGCTCGTCGGGACGGCGGGAGGCCGGCCGCTGTGGGGCGCGAAGATCGACACCTCCCTCGACGACATTTTCGAAATGCAGGACGAGGTCTCCCGCCGCATTGCCGAAGCCCTCGAGGTGGAGCTGACGCCTGGAGACGAGCGGCGTCTGGCGCGCCCGGCGCAACCGGCACCCGGCGTGTACGAGCTCGTCCTGAAGGGGCGCGTGCATCTCCTGCTCGAGACCCTTCCGGACTTGAATGCGGCGATCGAGGCGTTCGAGAAGGCGAGCGCGCTCGATCCGGCATCCGCGCTGCCGCTCATCGGGCTCGCGGATGCGTACTCGAGGCTCTCGTTCACCTTCGAGCCGGAGGGCGACTGGTACGACCGGGCGGCGGCCATGTGCGATCGGGCGCTCGCGATTGATCCGAAACTTCCGGAGGCCCGGTACCTGCGGGCGCGCCTGCTCTGGACCCCCCAGCGCGGCTTCGACTTCGAGGGGTCGCTCCGCGAAGTGGCAGGAGCGATCGCGGCGCGGCCCAGCATGAGCGAGGCGCACGCGATCGCGGCGCTCATCCTCATTCACGGCTCCCGGATCGAGGAATCCGACGCGGAGTTCGCTCAGGCGCTCGCGATCAATCCGTCGGACAGCTTCTCCGAGATGCATCGTGGCCTCTGCCGCGCCGCAAGCGGACGGTGGTCCGACGCCCTCGAGATCGCGGAGGCGGCGCTCCGGCGGACGCCCCACACGACGTGGGTGCACTACCAGCGAGCGCACGGACAGATCCGGACCGGCGACCGCGCCGGAGCGTCGCGCACCTTGGAGCTCGCGGGCCGGCAGTTCGTGCGCGAAGTCCTCTTCTACCCGGTGCGCGCGATCGTGGCGGCGATGGATGGGCAGGCGGCCGAGGCGCGCCGCCAGATCGCTTTCACCGAGCAGAACCGCCGCGCCTTCGGCCACTACCACCACGCGCAGTACGACGTCGCATGCGCGCTCGCGCTACTCGGCGACAACGACGGCGCGATGACGTGGCTCACCGCAGCCGCGCGCAATGGATTTCCGTGCCATGCCCTCTTCGAAAGCGACCCTCTGCTCGAGACGCTGCGCGGCGACGAGCGTTTCGAGGCGCTGATGGTGGCGTTGAGATCCGAATCCGAGGGCTACGCTCGCCTCTGGAAATCGCTCCGGTCGCCGACCGCGAACCCCGCGAGCTTCAACGGCTGAAGAACGGGTCGGAGGGACGAACCTGGGCCCCTCGCGTCGCATCGATCCGCGCGTGGAAGAATGGGTCGTTCAAAAAAAGGAGATCATGATGAGAATCCGTCTGCTCGCGTTGCTCGCGTTGGTTGCGCTGGCGCTTCCTGCCTCGGGATTCCTCTCGGCGACGACCCTCGGCCTTTCTTCGGCGGTCACCGGGGCGTCGAATCCAGCGACCACCGCGTTGGCCTTCAGCGTCCCCGCGAACAGCCTCTTCGAAGTGATGGGCGTCATTCCGGTGGTGAGCTCCGTCTCCGGAGCGCCGGCGTCGATGGCCGCGAGCGTCAACGTCGGGACTTCGAGCAACTTCACGTACTGCTCGGAAGGCCTGTCGGCGATCTGCAGCAGCGACCTGTGGGCCGCGCAGTGGACGATCGTGTCCGCGCCGACCGGAATCCAGGCGGTAAATGCCTTCCAGGGATCGACAGTCAAGCTCGTGAACAACAGCGTCCAGCCGGGTGCGATCACGCTGCGCTGCCAGGTCGGGCAGATGACCGGCTCTTGCATCTTCGTCAGCCGCGTGCAGCCGATCGCCGATCCGCTGTTCTGAGGAAACGCCGTCTACGGCTCGTTCTCCCGGCGCAGGCCGAGGCGCGTCACGAGCCGGTGCAGGTAATTCGGGTGGACCCCCAGGATGCGCGCGGCGTCGGTGAAGGTGCCGCCCGCTTCCTCGAGCGCCCGCCGGATCACGGCGCGCTTCGCGTCGTTCACGGCCTCGTGGTAGCGGCCCAGCTCCGGCGTGGAATTCTCGCCCGCCTCGGTGAGAGACGAAGGCAGGTCCTCGGGCACGAGGACGTCGCCGGACGCTAAGACCACCGCCCGCTCGACGACATTGGCGAGCTCCCGCACATTGCCGGGCCAGTCGTACCTCACCAGACAATCCCGCGCCTCGAACGAGAACCCGCGGACGGCCTTGCGGGCTTTTTCGGCATGGCGCCGCAGGAAATATCCGGCCAGCAGCGGAATGTCCTCCTTTCGATCGCGAAGACGAGGCATCGCGATCGAGACGACATTCAGGCGATAGAAGAGGTCGTCGCGAAACGTTCCCGCCGCGATGGCGCGTTCGAGATCCCGGTTCGTCGCCGCCACGACGCGCACATCCATGCGCAGGGTTCGGGTCCCACCGACCCGCTCGAACTCATGCGTTTCGAGC
>JALYUA010000053.1 GCA_030854005.1 Acidobacteriota bacterium | reverse complement strand
GTCGAACCCCTCGCGGCTCGGCGGGTTCTTCGGCAGGAAACCGAACTGGATCCGCCGGGCGAGCGCGAGATCCTGGTCGAGCAGCTCGCGGTCGAGCATCTCCCGGTGGAGGCGCGCGTTCGCGACGGCGAGCGCAGTCTGACCCCCGACGCCGACGAGGAGCGCCAGGTCCTCTTCGTCGAACGCGCCGCGCTCGTGAGTCGAGTCGAGTCCTACGATCCCGTAGACGCGGTCCCGGGCGATCAGCGGGACGCAGAGAACGGATCGAATCCGAGCGATCCGGATGCTCTTCTGAATCCCGAAGCGGTCGTCGCTCGCGGCGTCGACGCTCAGGACGCCCCGGCGCGTCGTCAGCGCCTCGGAGACGATCGTGCGGCTGATCGCGATCTCGGACCGTTCGCCCGACCTCGTGCGGACCGAGCGCGACTGGAGCTCCTCCTCTCCTTCCTTTACCATGACGAAGCCTCGCTCCGCCTGCGGAAAGACTTCGAACAGCTTTTCCAGAATCGCCCGGAACATCGCGTCCTCGTCCACCGTCTCGGAGATCGCCGTCGCGATGCTCGAGAGGACCTGGAGCTTTCGCCGGGCGCGTCCGAGCGCCTTCGCGTCCTTTTCGGGGCCGACGGCCCACGCCGCCTCGGGATCTCCCACCGGCAGGCTTCGAATCACCGACTGCAGGCGGTCGCTCAGGGTGACGACGGACATTCGGCGTTCCGCCGGCTTCGCCGCCGTTCCCCGCCGGAATTCGAGGAACACCTCTCCCAGGCGGACCTGATCCCCGTCGTGAAGCCGGGTGAGCCGGGTCGCGGAGCGCCCGTTCACGCCCGTTCCGTTCTGACTGCCGAGATCGCGGATCCACCATTCCCGGTTCTGCCGGGTCATCGCGGCATGCCGCCGCGAGATGGTCGGATCTTCGATGGACAGACCCGACTCGAGGCCCCGCCCGATCTCGATGTCGGACGAGAACTCGTAACGGCGTCCGGTCTTTTTCGCTATGAAAGTGGGCATTCGGCGGCGCGAGAAGCTCCCATTCGACCGTCAGGGAGAGCCTTCCGATTATAGCCGGGAGATCGCCTGGAGCGGCCGAGTCCGCGCTGCGCGCGGGCCGAGACTGGTTTTGAGCATTTTTGGGCGCGCGTGGGAAGGGCGGTAGGATCTTTCCCCATCGAAAGAGAGAGCCATGCGAGAAGAGCTCGGCCAGATCGACGTCTCGATGATCGCGGACCTCGCGAGAATCAAGAAGGAAGAGGAGCTCCTCCAGGAGCGACTCGTCAAGATGGAGGCGGGGAAGCAGAAGGTCTCCCCGAAGGTCTACCGCCGCGTGCGCGAGGACTACGAGTCGCGCCAGGCCTCCTCCCGGAAGGAATCGAGGCCCCTCCAGGATCGCGCGCGCCGTGAGTATCAGAAGCTGCGCGAGATCCGCGGAAAGGTCGAGGCGTCGCTCGAAGAAGTCGCTCTCGAGAAGGAGGAGCTCGAGTTCCGGCGCGACCTCGGCGAGTACGCCGACGGGCAGTTTCAGGAACGCCTCCACGAGTGCGACCAGCGCCTCGCCGAGCAGCGGGGCGAGCTCGAGCGCATCGACTCGATGGGGAAAGATTTTCTGGACGCGTTCCACTCCGAAAAAGACCTGGAAACGCCTTCTTCCGAGGCCGCTATGGCTCCGGAGGCCACCGCCACCAAAAACGCTCCGCCGGCGCCAGCGGGCCCGCCCGCCGGAGACGCGACCGCGATCCGCCAGGCCCCGTCTCTGACCATTCCGACGCAGCCGCGGGCCACGACCTCGGAGGCGCTTCACGTCGGCGGCGCCACTCCCGCCGCCGGGCGATCCGGCAGCGAAACCGTCATCGGCAGCGGCACGGCGAGGGTGGCGCCCCCAGACTCTCCCGACGCCACCCGCATCGACGCGAAAGTGCGGGACTCCGTGGCGGCGACGCGCCCGCAGACGGTCCCGACGATCCGGACGGGCCCTCCTCCTCCGCCCGCCGGACCTCCGCCGGCCGCGACGAAGGCTCTCCCGCGTCCGAGGCTCATCATCCCGGGCGACGGCGGCGCCAGCCGCGAGCACGTCCTGAGCCCCGGAACTACGTCCATCGGCCGGTCGCCCAAGAGCGATCTCTGCCTGCCACAGAGCGAGGTCTCGCGGCACCACGCGGACATCAGCTTCGGCCCCGAAGGCTACAAGGTGCTCGACATGGGCTCGCCCAACGGGATCTTCGTCAACGGGAAGCGGGTCAAGGAGCAGCTTCTCGCCGAAGGCGACGTCATTCTGATCGGAATGCAGAAGCTCACCTATCGAGCGTGAAGGTCCTGGGCGTGCGTTGAGCGTCGAGCGTCAGACGGGAGAACGCTCGACCCTTCGATTCCCGATTTCGTTGAACCCGGAACCGCTGCCCTCTCGCTCCCGTTGATCGCTCGGCTCCCGTTCCGCCTCCCGCCTGCCACCTTCCGCCTACCGCGGCTTCAGCCGCGGCTTCAGCCGCTTCCTGAGCGTCAACCGGTTCTTCCCTCGCCGGCGCTCGTAGTGCTGAGCATCGGTCAGTTTCTTGACGATCAGGATTCCGAGGCCGCCGATCGGACGGCGCTCGAGCGGGGTCGACGTGTCCGGGTCCGCGCGCGCGAGGACGTCGAAGGCCCGCCCGTCGTCGGTGAAGCGCAGCTCGAGAAATCCTCCATCGACCGCCGCGGAAAATCCGACCCGGCGGCCGGCGGGGTTTCTCCAGGCGTGCCCGCCGATGTTGGCGAGGATTTCGTCCAGGATCACGAGGACGTCCGAGCGCACCCGCTTCGGGAGCCCGCGTTCCTCCGCGAATCTCTCGAAACGGTGCGCGGCGCGGGTCCGGCCGGCTTCGGTGGCGGGCAGGCGCAGGCGAAGCGGCGGTGGCTTCACGACGCGACCCCCTCGCGCGGAGGAGTATCCAGGCGTTCCGCGAGACGGGCGCCCGCCGCCGCGAGCTCGTCCAGACGAAGCGACCCGAGCGCGATGACCCGGTCCCGCACCGCCCGCTCTCCGCCGCCGGCGGGCAGAGGAGGCAGCCCCGCGAGGCTTTGCGCCGCGTCGTGCACGAGGCGCGCGGCGATGGCGAGGGCGTCATCCGAGAGCGGAGGATCTCCCCGGTAGTTCTGAAGGCGTCCTCCTTCGCGGTACTTCGGAAAGCTCTCGAGGCCGAAGAACCGCAGCGCCAGGTCGAGCCTGTACTCGCCGAACGCGCCGAGGAGCCCGACGTAGTCCGCGATGACCTCGTCGAGAAGGTTGTTGCGCATCGCTCCCGCCAGCCGGAACGTCGCGTAATGCGTCGCCTCGTGCGCCTGGCGGATCCTGCCCGAAAGGTCCAGCCACTCGCGTTCTTCGAACCCGGCGCCCGAGGCCGGAACCCCGCTGTAGGGACCCACGGAGAGAATGAGGAACCGGTCTTCGTAGATCTCCCGGCGCGACGCGACCGAAGCGAACTCGGCGGCCCAGTCGCCGAACAGGTTGGCCGCCTGCCACTTTCTCCGGTACTCGTTCAACCGATCCCAGTTGTTCAGGCCCGTGACGATGCACGCTCCCATGGACGGCGGCACCGCGACGGGCTCGTTGCGCGCGGAGAAGGCCCGGACGAGCGACTCGAAATCCGCGCGATGCGGCGCCACGAGAACGGGAACGGGGCCGGTCGGCGTCCGCGCGATCTCGATCGTCACCCGCTCGGGCGCGGCGAGCGCGATCCCCGTCGCCTCGGGAGCGCCGTCGGGCCGGATCCCCTGACGGGTCGCTCTCCGGTAGGACTCCGTCGCGCTGATCCCCTGCCGGACCGGAAAGAGCAGCTGAGAGAAGCGGGCGGCCAGCGCCGGGATCGCGCCGGAGACGCGGGCCTCCTCCGCATAGCGGGACCACGCCTCGAGATGCGGCTCCTCTCCGCCGGCGAAGTCGAAGGCGAGAACGGCTCGTTCCGGAGTGAAGAGGGGCGTGTCATACCCGAAGAGCTCGCGCACGACACCGGGCGACGCTCCGAGAGACGCGAGGCGCTCTCCGCGAGCGGACGCTTCGGAATCGGCCTCGCTCAAGCGTTCTAGACCTGCTGGCGGCGCGCGAGCTCGGCGAAGAGGCCGTTCTTCGCCATCAGCTCATCGTACGACCCGACCTCCGCGACGACGCCGTTCTGCAGGTAGCAGATGCGATCCGCGTTGGCGATCGTCGAGAGGCGATGCGCGATGCAGACGCGGGTCGAGTTCATCTTGTCCATGCTCTGCGTGACCGTCGCCTGAGTCCGGTTGTCGAGCGCGCTCGTCGCCTCGTCCAGGAAGAGGATCTTCGGTTTGTTCACGATGGCCCGCGCGATCATGAGACGCTGCTTCTGCCCGCCCGAAAAGCCTCCCCCGCCTTCGCTGACGTAGGTGTGCATCTGCATGGG
>JALYUA010000040.1 GCA_030854005.1 Acidobacteriota bacterium | reverse complement strand
GCCAGAACAACGCCCCGTGGCCGGCTCTCGCGCCCCGCAGCCGAAAGGCCCAGGCGTGCGCGGCCTCGTGCCGCAGCGTTTCGAGGCGCTCGGGTTCCGAAAGATGCTCCGAAATCGTGATCCGGTGCGGATTTCCGTAGACGATCTCGCCCCCGGTCAACTTCCGGCGCGACAACCGCACCGCCGCCGGCCCAAGCTCGAACCGGGCGGCGAGGCGGTCGTAGTGCCACTGGAGCCGGGCTTCAGCGTCGAGCGCGCCGATCGGGAAGAGAAGGCTCACGTGGATTAGATTAACGCGGTCAAGGCGAAGGAGAAAACAATGGTTCACAGGATTGCCGCATCGCTCATCGGTTTCCTCGCGCTCGCCGCGACGCTCGCGGCGCAGTCTCCCAACCGGATCGTCGAGTTCCCGAGCGGAAGCGAGAAGGCGTCCGCCTATCTCGCCGCGCCCGCCGGGGGAGCGCGCAAGCCGGCCGTCGTCGTCATCCAGGAATGGTGGGGCTTGAACGACTTCGTGAAAGGGAAAGCGGACGCGCTGGCGAAGCAGGGATACGTCGCGCTCGCGGTCGACCTTTATCGCGGAAAGGTCGCGACCGATTCCGACACCGCGCATCAGCTCATGCGGGGTCTTCCCGAGGACCGGGCGATCCGCGATTTGAAATCGGCCGTCGCGTATCTGCGCACCCGGCCCGACGTGGACGGAAAACGGATCGCGGCCATCGGCTGGTGCATGGGCGGCGGGTACTCCCTCGGTCTCGCTCTGGCGGAGCCGACCCTCGCCGGCGCGGTCATCAACTACGGACGTCTCGTCACGGAGGACGCCACGATCGCTTCCCTCAAGGTCCCGTTGCTCGGAAACTTCGGCGGGCAGGATGAGGGCATTCCGCCGGATTCCGTCCGCGAGTTCGAGCGCAAGGCGAAGGCGGCGGGCAAGTCCGTCGCCTTCAAGATTTACCCGGACGCGGGGCACGGGTTCGCCTCGTCGACCGACCCGAAGGTCTATCGTCCGGCAGACGCCGGAGACGCCGACGCCCGATCGAGCGCTTTTCTGGCCAGAGTCTTGAAGGGATGACCGTGCGGATTCTCCGGCGGGATCCGGGCTAGAATCCCCGGCGTCTCGAGAGGAGGGACGAATCGATGGGCATGTACATCATCGCGGAACCCTGCATCGGCACGAAGGACACGGCCTGCGTGGACGTGTGTCCCGTCGATTGCATCCATCCGCGCAAAGACGAAAAGGAATTCGAGACGGCCGAGATGCTCTACATCGACCCGGACGTCTGCATCCAGTGCGGCAATTGCGAACCGGCGTGTCCGGTGACGGCGATCTTCACGGAGGAGACGATTCCGGAGAAGTGGAAGCATTACCTCCAGGTGAACGCCGACTGGTACAAGAACCGGACCTGACGGAAGGCCATGGACCGCCCGGAACGGGCGCAAAAGAAAAAGGGAGCCGCGCGGCTCCCTTTTCGTTTCCGGGGCGGTCCCGTCAGCCGCGCGAGACGCTGATCTGGTGGGCGAGGTTCTGCCCGTCCGGCAGAGTCGTGTAGCGCACGGTCACGCGAACCCCGACGGCGAGCGTGCCGTTGATCTTGGTGTCGTTCGTCCACACGAAACGGGTCTCGGGGCCGTCGGTCAGCGCCACGACGACGGCGCGGTCGGTCGCCTGCAGCCGGGCCACGTTGCCCGAGGCGGTCTGCATCTTGTCTCCGGCGGGGGCGGCCGCCAGGGTCGAAAGACCCAGGGCCAGCGTCACCAGCAGGGCTGAAGCGCGAAGAACGTTACGCATGGTTGCCTCCACCGTGACATAACAGGGGTACGGCTGCGGGCATTTCCATTTGACAGGGTCCCCGCGGCTCCCTAAAATACGCCGTTTTCGCAAAAATGCCGGAGGCACGACACGATGGCCAAGCGCTGGACGGAAGCGGAATTGCGATTCTTGAAGGATAACGCTCAAAAGATGAGCGTTCAGGCCCTCGCCGATGTGCTTTCGGTGCGCATCGACGAGCTGGAAAAGAAGATGGAGAAGCTCGGGTTGCTCGGGGGTCTCGAGGCGCCCGCCGCGAAGAAGGCACAGACGTTGAAGGAGCTTTCCCGGCACACCGAGAACGCGAGGAAGGACTTCGACCGTGGGGTCTCGGCCCTGCAGAAGAAGAAGTTCGACGAAGCGGAACGCAACCTGACCGACCTCATCCAGAAGTATCCCGATGAAAAAGAGCTCGTGGACCGCGCTCGGGTCTATCTCGCGATCTGCGAGCGCCAGAAGAAGAGCGCCCTGCCCGCGATGACGGAGCCCGAGGAGTTCTACTACGCCGCCGTGGTCGAGAAGAACCGCGGCAACGTGCCAGAGGCCATCGAGCACCTGAAGCGCGCCCACAAGAAGAACGGCAACGGCCGTGTCGATTTTCTCCTCGCGTGCTGCTACGCCCAGACCGGCGAGTCCGAAGTCTCGCTGCAGCATCTGAAGAAGGCCATCGAGGAAGATCAGCAGCATCGGATCCTCGCGCGGCATGACCGCGACTTCGATCCGCTGCGGGACACTCCGGAATTCCAGGAGCTTCTGGCTTCCTGATCCGAACACGATCGGGAGCTCGAGGTCCGAAGGGGCCGCTGGCCGTGAAACAGAAGAGGACCGGAACGACGCCGCGGGCGAGGCGGCGCGCCGGGGCTCCCGGCTCCGCCTCCGCGCCCGCCGTCGTGATCCTCGCGGCGGGAGTCGGATCGCGGATGCGCTCGTCGGTTCCCAAGGTCCTGCACCGGATGGGCGGCCGCGCCCTCATCCACGCCGTGCTGGATGTCGCGGCCGAGCTCTCGCCCGCGGCCACCGTCGCGGTGCTCGGAGCGGGGCGCGAGCGCGTCGAGGCCGCGCTCTCGGGCCGCCCGGTGACCGTCGCCGTCCAGGATCCGCCCCTCGGGACGGGGGACGCCGTGCGTCACGCGCTTCCCGCGCTGAAGGCGCACTCCGGGCCCGTCCTCATCCTCTCGGGCGACGTACCGCTGCTGCGCGCCGAAACGCTCGCCGCCCTGATCGCCCTCCGGCGCGAGGCGGACCTCGATCTCGCCTTTCTGACGTTCCGGCCGCCCGAGGCGGGCGCCTTCGGCCGGGTCGTGCGTGACAAGAGCGGCCGCGTTCGCGGGATCGTCGAGGCGAAGAATGCCACCGCCCGGGAGGCGAAGATCCGCGAGGTCAACGCCGGGGTGTACTGCTTCGCGGCGGACGCTCTCGCCCGGGCCGTCGGCGCGCTCGAAAAGGACTCGAAGAGCGGTGAGTATTACCTGACCGACGCCGTCGCGTTCCTCGCGAGATACGGGGGACGGGTCGACGCGATCGGCGTCGCGGACTGGCGAGAGGCCTGGGGCATCAACACGCGCCGCGACCTGGTCGAGGCGGAGGCGATCGAGAGGGAGAGAGCCCTGGAGCGGGCTGTGGACGCCGGGGCGACAGTCCTCGACCCCCAGACGGCACGGATCGGGCCGCTCGTTCGAATCGACGCGGACGCGGTCCTCCACCCTTTCGTGTGTCTCGAGGGCGCGACCGAGATCGGCGCCGGCGCCGAAATCCTGCCGTTCACGCGCATCGCGGACTCGCGCGTCGAGGCCGGGGCGGTCGTTGGTCCGCACAGCGACGTCGAAGGCGCGGTCGTCGGCCGGAACGCGCACGTGGGCCCGTTCGCGCGGCTCCGGCCCGGGACGGTCCTCGGCGAGGACGTCAGGATCGGGAACTTCGTCGAAACGAAGAAGGCCGTCTTCGGCCGCGGAGCGAAGGCGTCGCACCTGGCGTATCTCGGGGACGCGCAGATCGGCGCGGAGGCCAACATCGGCGCGGGAGTGATCACCTGCAACTATGACGGGGTGAACAAGAACCGGACCGAGATCGGCGAAGGCGCGTTCATCGGAAGCGACTCGCAGCTCGTGGCCCCGGTGACCGTGGGCCGCGGCGCCTACGTCGGAGCCGGATCGACGATCACGAAGGACGTCCCCGCCGGAGGGCTGGCGATTTCGCGCGAGCCGCAGCGGAACATCGAAGGCTGGGCCGACCGCCGCAAGAAGAAGATTCCGCGCTAAGGTGATCTCATGACTTCTTCGTTTCCCGTTTCCCGTTTCCCGTTCCCCGCCCGGGGGGTGTCCTGATGTGCGGCATCGTCGGATACGTCGGGCCCCAGGAGGCCGCGCCGCTGCTGCTCGAAGGGCTCAAACGGATGGAGTACCGCGGGTACGATTCCGCCGGCATCGCCACGCTTTCGAATGGCACATTCGAGATCCACCGGGCGCCGGGAAAGCTCGGGCGGCTGGTCGAGAAGCTCGGCGCCGCGAGCTCCGTGGGCAAGACGGGGATCGGACACACGCGGTGGGCCACGCACGGCCGGCCGACCGAGAGCAACGCGCACCCGCACCGCGACTGCTCCGGCGAGATCGTCGTCGTCCACAACGGCATCTTCGAGAACTTCGCCGAGCGCAAGGCGGAGCTCGTCGCGAAGGGGCACCGGTTCACGAGCGAGACCGACACGGAGGTCTTCGCCCACGAGGTCGAGGCCGCGTTTCGGGGCGACCTGCTGGAAGCGGTCCGCGCCGCGGCGAAGCGCCTGACGGGCGCCTACGCCGTCGTCGTTTCCTCGAGCCGCGAGCCCGGCGTCCTCGTCACCACCCGGAGCGGGCCTCCGATCGTCCTCGGGCTCGGGTCCGGCGAGAACTTTGTCGCCTCGGATCCCGTCGCGCTCGTGCCGTGGACCCGCGACGTCGTGTTTCTCGAAGACGGAGACCTGGCGCGCGTCGACGCGTCGGGCGTCCGCGTGATCGACGGAGACGGCGCGGCGCTCGTGCGGGCCCCGCAGCGGATCCTGTGGGATGCCGTCGCCGCCGAGAAGGCCGGCTATCGGCACTTCATGCTGAAGGAAATCCATGAGCAGCCCACCGCGATCGCGGAGACGCTCGGCGGCAAGGTCGCCCTCGACTCGGGCGAGCTCCTGATCGACAGCCCGCTTCTGACCTCGGAGCGAGTCGCCGCTTTCGACCGGGTCCTGCTTCTCGCCTGCGGCACCTCGTGGCATTCGGCTCTCATCGGCAAGTTTCTGATCGAAGGGATGGCGCGCATACCGGTCGAGGTGGATTACGGAAGCGAGTTTCGATATCGCCTGCCCGTCGTCGACGCCAGGACGCTGACCCTGGGGATCTCTCAGTCAGGCGAGACGGCCGACACGGTCGCCGCACTGTCCGAGGCTCGGCGCCAGGGCGCGCCGATCGGCGCCATCGTCAACGCTCCGGGAAGCCAGATCGCGCGCATGGCGGACGCAGTGTTTCCGACGCACGCCGGGCCCGAGATCGGCGTCGCGTCCACGAAGGCGTTCACGACGCAGCTCGCCGTCCTCTTTCTCCTCGCGGCGAAACTGCGGGAGGCGCGAGGCCTCGGCAAGGGATTGACCGCGGGGGAGCGCGAAGCCCTCTCCGCGCTGCCGCGCGCCCTGAAGGACACGCTGCTGCTCGAGCCCCGCATGGAGGACCTCGCCCGGAAATTTCATGGCGCTCGCGACTTTCTCTTCCTCGGGCGTGGTCTTCATTACCCGGTGGCTCTCGAAGGGGCGCTGAAGCTGAAAGAGATCTCCTACATCCACGCAGAGGGGTATCCCGCCGGCGAGATGAAGCACGGCCCGATCGCGTTGGTCGACGAAAACCTTCCCGTCGTCGTTCTCGCGCCGCACGATCGCTGGCGCGATAAGACCCTTTCGAACCTGCGCGAAGTGAAGTCGCGCGACGGCGTTTCGATCGTCGTCACAACCCGCGAGGACGCCGAAGTCCGAAGCCTCGCCGACGACGTGGTCGTCCTGCCCGAGACGATTCCCGAGCTGCAGCCCATCGTGTCGATCGTCCCGCTTCAGCTTCTCGCGTACCACATCGCGGTCCGACGGGGCTGCGACGTCGACCAGCCTCGCAATCTCGCGAAGTCGGTGACGGTCGAGTAACCAGCTGTCAGCTGTCAGCTCTCGGCTTTCAGCCCGGCTGAGGTCGTTGAATTCGGGTCGTACGGCGTTATCCGTTTTGGTGTTGTCGGGTCCCGCGAGAATCGGTCGGAGACAGTTGACAGCCGATAGCTGACGGCTGAGAGCTGACAGCTGAGAGCTGATAGCTTCCCTCCATGCCCGAGTCTCCCTCTCTCCAGGGTCTCAATCCCGAGCAGCGCGAGGCCGTCCTCCATCCGGGCGGGCCTCTCCTCGTGCTCGCCGGCGCGGGCTCCGGAAAGACCCGCGTCATCATCCACCGGATCGCGCGGCTCGTCGAGGCGGGGGCGGACCCGCGCGGCATCGTGGCCGTCACGTTCACCAACAAGGCCGCGCAGGAGATGCGCGAGCGCGTGCAGAGGCTCATCGGCGCGGCGGTTCCCGTCGGGTTCGTCGGGACGTTCCACTCCTGGTCGCTTCGTCTTCTCCGGAGAAACGCGGCCGCCGCGAAGCTTCCTCCGCGCTTCGCGATCGCCGACTCCGCGGACTCTCTCGCGCTCGTCAAGGAGGCGATGTCGGAGCTCGGCATCTCGGAGCAGATGCTTCCGCCGGGGTCCGTCCGGTCGAGGATCTCCCACGCCAAGAACGCGCTGATTTCCGCCGAGAAGTTCGAGACGAGCCAGTTCGACTTCGCGGGAGAGCGCATCGCGAAGGTGTACCGCTCCTACGAGAAGCGGCTCGCGGCCGCGGGGGCGCTCGACTTCGACGACCTGATCCTGCGGGCGGTCCGCCTCCTCTCCGAGCGCTCCGAGGTGCTTGCCTCCGAGAGCCGCCGCACCCGGCACCTCCTGATCGACGAGTACCAGGACACGAACACCTCGCAGGACGCCCTGGTCAAGCTCCTCGGCGCGGGCGCGGATTCCCTCTGCGCTGTCGGCGACGAGGACCAGTCGATCTACCGGTGGCGGGGCGCGGAGGTCGAGCACATCCTCCGCTTCGACGAGGACTTTCCCGGGGCGCGGATCGTCCCTCTCGAACGCAACTACCGGTCGACGGCGAAGATCCTCGAAGCCGCCTCGAAGCTCGTCTCGCACAACCGCAGGCGTCGTCCCAAGACGCTGCGCGCCGACCGCGGGGAAGGCTCGCGCGTCCGCCTTTGGCGGTTCGACGAGGACCGTTCCGAAGCGGAGGCGGTCGCGCGTGAGATCGGCTCCGGGGATCGGGCCCCTTCGGAGGTCGCCATCCTGTACCGGACAAACGCGCAGTCCCGGAGCTTCGAGGAAGAGCTCGTCCGCCGGCGGATCGCGTACGTCGTCGTGGGCGGCATGAAGTTCTACGACCGGGCGGAGGTGAAGGACGCGCTGGCGTATCTTCGGCTCGCGGTCCGTCCGGAGGACGATCTCGCCTTTCGGCGCGTCGTCAACGTTCCCGCCCGAGGAATCGGGTCCGCCACCCTCGACCGCATCGCCGCGGCGGCCTCCGAGAGCGGGCGGTCGTGGTGGGAGGTTTCGGGCGAGAACCTGCCCGGGCTGACCGACCGCGCGCGGGTCGCGCTCGGCCGTTTCCGGAACCTCGTCGGCGAGTTGAACGGAAGGGCCGAGTCCTACTCCCCGTCGGCGATGCTCGAGCACCTCCTCGACGCGAGCGGCTACGCGGCTCTCTACGAAGGATCGGAGGAGCGGGAGGACGTGGCGCGGCGCGAGAACCTTCAGGAGCTCGTCAGCTCCGCGCGCGAGTTCGAGCGGCGCAATGCCGAAGGGGCGTCGCTCGCGGAGTACCTCGACGCCGTCTCCCTGGCCACCGACGCGGACGCGGTGCCGTCGGGCGGCGGCGCGGTGACGCTGTCGACGCTTCATGCGGCCAAGGGCCTCGAGTTCAAGGACGTCTACGTCGTCGGGCTGGAAGAGGGATACCTGCCGCACGGCAATTCGGGAGACGACCCCGAGGAGCTCGAGGAGGAGCGGCGGCTCCTCTACGTCGGGATGACCCGCGCCGAGGACCGGCTCACGTTGACGCTCGCGGAGCGCCGGCTCGTCTACGGGAAGGTGCAGTTCCGCTCCCCGTCGCGTTTCCTGGACGAGATGCCGCCCGGCGCTCTCGAGGAACGCCTGGAGCGCACGCCGTCGGCGTCCCGTTTCGCCGCGCCTTCGGCCGGCCGTTTCCGGAGCTTCGAGCCGGAGGAGGAATCCCAGGAGCCCGCGCCCCTCGGCCGGGGGCGCCGCGTCCGCCATCCGCGTTACGGCTACGGAGTCATCCTCGCGCAGGAGGGCAGCGGCGAGGACACGAGGCTGACGGTCTATTTCGACCGGGCGGGCAAAAAGAAATTTGTCGCCCGGTACGCGGATCTGACGCCCGCCTGACTTGGCCGGTTGAGCGTCGAGCGTTGAGCGCGGACGGCCGGGGATTACCGACGCGCAATGAGTCCGATCATCCGACCGGCGGCGGAGCCGTCCCGCCGGTAGCTCGCGTACCGGTCGCCCCCGCATTTCGTGCACGAGGGGTGGATCGAGATCGCCTCGGGCCGGACCCCTCCGGCTTCGAGCTGCGCGCGGTTGACCGCCTTCAAGTCGAGCCGGAAATGGCCCTCGCAGTCGCGGCGCGCGAAATCGCCGGCGAAATGCCGGGCGACTTCCCCTCCCACCTCGTAACAGCAAGCCCCGATCGAGGGCCCGATCCAGGCTTCCACGTCCTCCGCGCGCGCTCCCAGCTCCCGCAGGGCGTCCAACGCGGCGCCCGCGACCCCGATGGCGGAGCCGCGCCACCCGGCATGCGCGGCCGCGATCGCGCCGTCCGTGCGCAGGAGGATCGGGACGCAGTCGGCCGTCTGCACGACCAGCGCGACGTTCGGTAACGCCGTCGCGAGCGCGTCGCACTCACCCGCGTCCTGCGTCCGGCCGGGAGGGGGCGCCCGGTCGACGATCGTGGCTCCGCGCCCGTGGATCTGCGTCGCGCGCACGATTGGAAGCGATCCGGCTCCGACCGCTTCGGCGAGCCTCCGGGCCAGGATCTCGGTCGGCGACGTCGATCCGGGAGGCGCGACGCCGCGTCCGGAGAAGGCGGCCAGCGTGCCGGGCGGGACCGTCTGAGGGCGAAAAATCCAGCCGTCCGCCCTCGAGCTCTCGGTCCACGCGGCGTCGGTCACGCGCCGATTCTCGCATGCCCGCCGTGCTAAAATTCGGCAGTGTCCTCTCTCGAAACTCCTGAAAGGACGCGGGTTTTTCCCGTCATCGGGCTCGAGGTCCACGCACAGCTCCAGACCCGCTCCAAGATGTTCTGCCCCTGTCCCGTCACGGTGGGGGATCAAGCGAATGCCGCCACCTGCCCGATCTGCCTCGCCTTTCCCGGCACCCTTCCCGTCCTGAATCGCGAGGCAGTGACGCTCGCGATGAGGCTGGCGCTCGCCACCGGGTCGGAGGTCCACCGCGACTCCCGGTTTTCTCGAAAGAATTATTTCTATCCGGACCTTCCGAAGGGGTACCAGATCACACAGTACGACCGGCCGATCGCGACCGGTGGAGGGGTCGAGATCGACACTCCCGGGGGGACGCGGACGATCCAGTTGACGCGCATCCACCTCGAGGAGGACGCGGGCAAGTCTCTCCACGACACGCCATTTGCCGACGTCCCGCCGACCGTTTCGCTCGTCGACTGGAACCGCGCGGGTGTCCCTCTGTGCGAGATCGTCAGCGAGCCGGAAATCCGCACCGCGGAGGAGGCGGCCTCGTACCTGACCGAGCTGCGCCGCCTTCTCCGTTTCATCGGCGTTTCGGACGCCGACATGGAAAAGGGAAATCTCCGCTGCGACGCCAACGTGTCGGTTCGCCTGGCGGAAGACGAGCCGTTCGGAACGCGCGTCGAGATCAAGAACCTGAACTCGATCCGCTTCGTGGCGAAAGCCATCGAGCACGAGATCGAGCGGCAGGCGGAGTCGCTCAAACGGGGTGAACGCATCGTCCTCGAGACCCGGTTATGGGACGAGAAGGCGAGCCGCACCGTTCCGATGCGGGGGAAAGAGGAGGCGCAGGACTACCGCTACTTTCCGGAGCCGGACCTCGGCGCTCTTCGCATCGACGACGCGTGGATGGCGGAGGCGGCGGCGACGATGCCCGAGCTTCCGCGCGCGCGCCGCGCCCGGCTGGTCGCCGCCGGAGTCGCGGCATCGGACGCGGAGACCCTCACCTCCGCGCGCGAGCTGGCCGACTATTTCGAGCAGACGGCCGCGCTCGCCCCGCCGCGTCTCGCGGCCAACTGGGTCACCGGCGAAGTGCTGCGCTGGATGAAGGAGCGCCGGATCTCGGCGGAGGACGCTCTTTCTTTTCCCGTCGCCCCCGCCCGCCTCGCCGGGCTGCTCCGGATGCTCGAGGCGGGGGAGATCTCGGCGGCCTCGGGGAAGGAAGTCCTCGCGGCGATGATCGACTCCCCGGTCGAGGCGGCCGCGATCGTGGCGGAAAAGGGGCTCGGGCGCATCAGCGACCCGGGGGAGCTCGACCGGGTCGCCGCCGAGATCGTGGCGTCCAACCCGGGGCAGGCCGCCCTCTTCCGGTCAGGCAAGACGGCCACCTTCGGATGGTTCGTGGGCCAGGTGATGAAGCGGACGGGCGGCCGCGCCGACCCCGCCTCGGTGCGCGAGGCGATCACGCGCGCCCTGGAAACGAAAACTGACGCCGGATCACTGACGACGGAATGATCCAGCTCTTCCGCGTCTCGAAGGAGTACGGGCGGTTCCGCCATGCGCTGGCGGACGTGACGTGCACGATCGAGCGGGGAGAGTTCGTCTTTCTGACGGGACCCTCCGGCGCCGGGAAATCGACCTTCCTGAAGCTTCTCTTCCGGGACGAGCCGCCCACTTCGGGCCAGATCCTCGTCAACGGGCGAAACATCGGCGTCCTCCCCCCTTCGCAGGTTCCCTATTTCCGCCGCAGCGTCGGGGTCGTCTTCCAGGACTTCAAGCTCATCCGGCGAAAGAGCGTCTTCGAGAACATCGCCTTCGTGCAGAACGTGCTGGGGCTGTCGCGCGCGGAGCAAAAGCGGCGCGCCTACCAGGTCTTGAAGCGGGTGGGGCTCCATCACCAGATGAACGCGTACCCGGACGAGCTGTCGGGAGGAGAGCAGCAGCGCGTCGCGATCGCGCGGGCGATCGTGAACGAGCCGACGCTTCTCCTCGCGGACGAGCCGACCGGAAACCTCGATCCCGTCCTGTCCGAGGAGATCATGCGACTCTTCCTGGAGATCAACATCCGCGGCACGACGGTCCTCGTCGCGACGCACGACTTCGAGATGATCCGCCGGATGGGAAAGCGCGTCCTGTCGCTCGACCGCGGGCGGCTCCGGGACGCCCCGCTGCGGCGCGACGCGGGTCCCGCCGCCGTCCGCGAAGCGCCGTTCCTTCCCCTCGGATGAGAACGGCGAAAAACGGGAACCGGGAGACGGGAAACGAACCGGGGACTCCCTCTCGAAGCCGTTTTTCCAATTCCCGATTCCCGATCGAGTTGACCGCGGAGTACCGCGGCCCTCTCGCTCCCATTGGTCGCTCGGCTCACCGTTGCCCGACTTCCAGTGGTTAAGCCGCGCTACATCTTCGGGGAGGCCTGGTCGATCGCCCGCAGCGGGGCGCGCCAGACTCTTCTGGCGATCGGCCTGATCGCGCTGTCGCTGTACGTCCCCGCCCTGTTCGCGCTCCTGTCCAAGAACCTGGGGCGGCTCTCCTCCGACGCCGAGTCGCCGGCTGCCGTGATCACCCTCGATCCGGCCGCCGACCGCCGGGACATCGCGGGACGCCTCTCGGCCGATCCCCGCGTGCGGGAGATCCGGATCGTTTCGAGCGACGCGGCCCTGGCGCGGTTCCGGCGCGCGTACCCCGAGCTCGGAGCGGCGCTCGGGGACCTCAAGGAGGCGCCGTTCCCGCCCACGATCGAGGTCCGGATGCGCCCGTCGGCGGGACCCGGCGCGGGCACGGCGGTCGCCGCCGCCGCGAGGTCGTGGCCGGGCGTCGAGATCGCGGAATCGGAAGAGGAAATCGGGCGCCGGTTCTCCGACGGCGTCCGCATCGTGCGGGCCGCCGGCCTCGCGCTCGGCGGCGTTCTGGTT
>JALYUA010000020.1 GCA_030854005.1 Acidobacteriota bacterium | reverse complement strand
GTCGAAGCCGCCTCGGGACAGGAGTGGATCGGCGGGGCCGGTTTTCTCTGCGTCATGACCGCGGTCTTTCCGCGGGTCCTGTGGAAGTACCAGCTCGAGGACGCCTACCGGACGCTGTTTCTCGACGCCGGGCACCTGGCCCAGACGTTCTGCCTGGTCGCGACCTCTCTCGGGCTCGGTCCCTTCACGACGGCGGCGATCCAGGACTCGAATGTCGAGACGCTGCTGTCGATCGACGGCGTCGATGAGTTCCCCGTCTACCTGTGCGGAGCGGGCGTTCCCGCGGTCACGAGGCCCGCGGGAAAAGGAGAAGGCCGCCAAACCGGCCGTTCTCCGAAATCCCGCGAGGCGAGGTAACATTCGGGCAAACGTAAAGGGAGCAACAACTCATGCCGATGAAGATGAGGGCGGAGAAGCACAACCTCTCGGAGATCACGATCGCGGGCAGGAGCTACACCCTTCTCGCCGCGGACGATCGCCCGAGCACGCTGCCCAAGGGCTCGGATTGCGCCAAACAGAAGCTCGCGCTGCCCAAGGGCTCGGATTGCGCCAAAGGCGCTAGTTCGGCTCCTCGTCCGTCCCCTCGTTGATTCCCTCGAACAAAATCGTCGAGAGATAACGCTCGCCGGTATCCGGCAGCATCGCGAGGATCACGGTGCCCTTCGGCGCCTTCTCGGCAACCTTCTTCGCCGCGGCGAACGTCGCGCCGGAGGAGATCCCGCAGAAGATCCCTTCCTTCGTCGCGAGATCGCGGGCCGCGTCGCGGCTCTCGATATCTCCGACGAGCACGATTTCGTCGTAGATCTTTCGGTCGAGGACGGCGGGGACGAAGTCCGGCGTCCAGCCCTGGATCTTGTGCGGCTTCCACTCGTTGCCGGTCAGAAGCGCCGCGCCCTCGGGCTCGGTGACTACGATCTTGATGTCCGGACGCGCCCTCTTCAGCATGTCTCCGGCGCCGGTCAGCGTGCCGCCCGTTCCGTACCCCGTCACGAAGTAATCGAGACGTTTCCCGGCGAAGTCACGGAGAATCTCGGGGCCGGTCGTGTTGCGGTGGTACTCGGGATTGGCCGGATTCTCAAACTGCCGGGCGAGAAACCAGCCGTGCTTCTTCGCCATCTCTTCCGCCTTCTTGACCATTCCGGATCCGCGCTCGGCCGCCGGGACGAGGATGACCTTCGCACCGAGAGCGCGCATCAGCTTGCGGCGCTCGATCGAGAAGCTGTCGGACATCAGCGCGATGAAGGGATAGCCCTTCACGGCGCAGACCATCGCCAGAGCGATTCCCGTGTTTCCCGACGTCGCCTCGCAGACGGTCTGACCGGGCTTCAGGGTCCCCCGCCGCTCGGCGTCCTCGATGATGCCGATCGCGAGCCGATCCTTCACGGAGGAAAGGGGATTGAAGGCCTCGACCTTCACGTACATGGCGACGCCGGACGGGGCCAGGCGGTTGATCCGGACGACGGGCGTGTTGCCGATCGTCCCCAGAATGCTGTCGTACATCATGGAACAGTCCTCTCAAAAAATTGTTCTGGATGCTTCGCGGCGATCGGGAGCGGTGCGGCGATTCGACATCGGCCCTGCGCTCCGAAAGCGCGGGACGCGAAGGCGAATCGGCGGTGGAGTCGTTGCACGGCTTGCTCGGTCGAGGGCGTAGGATATGCGATCCGTATGAAAATTCGAGTCCTCATGGCCGTGGCGGCGATTTCTTCCCTGGTTCCGGCGATTTCGGCCGCGGCCCCCCGCACGATGCGGGTGGACTACCACCACACCGGCAACGCCACCGAGGAGCGGTTCAGCCTCGACCGGGTCGTCGTCGAGCCGCTGGAGTGGCCCGGAAACCCCGCCCGGCCGATCGACGACACCGACTCGGGCAAGTACTTCTTCGAGGTCAGCGACCCCGCCACGAAGCGCGTCCTTTACTCGCGGGGGTTCGCCTCCATCTATGGCGAATGGGAGACGACGGACGAGGCGAAGGAGCGATTTCGCACATTTCACGAGTCGCTGAGGTTTCCCGCGCCGTCCGCGCCCGTCCGCGTCGTCGTTCGCAAGCGCGACGCGAAGAACGCCTTCCGGGACGTCTGGACGGCGGCGATCGACCCGAAGGACAAGTTCGTCGACACCTCCCGGCCGCTGTCACCGGGCCCGCTGCTCGAGATCCAGAAGAACGGCCCTCCCGCGGAGAAGGTCGACTTTCTGATCCTGGGCGACGGGTACACCGCCGCGGAGCGCGGAAAATTCGAGAAGGACGCGCGCCGGCTGACCGAGATCCTCTTTGCCGTTTCTCCGTTCAAGGAGCGCCGGGCGGACTTCAACGTCTGGGGACTCTGCCCTCCGGCGGAAGAGTCGGGGATCTCGCGGCCCTCGACCGGCATCCACCGGCGCTCTCCGGTCGGCGCCACCTACGACGCTTTCGACTCCGAGAGGTACGTGCTCACGTTCGAAAACCGCGCGTTCCGGGAAGCCGCTTCGTACGCCCCGTACGATCACGTCGAGATCCTCACGAACTCGAAGACGTACGGCGGCGGCGGGATCTTCAACCTCTATTCGACCGTCGGGGCCGACAGTCTCTGGTCGCCCTACGTATTCGTCCACGAGTTCGGGCACCACTTCGCCGGGCTGGCCGACGAGTACTACACGTCGGACGTCGCGTACGCCCCCGCCACGGATCGCGTCGAGCCGTGGGAGCCCAACGCGACGGCGCTGAAGGACCCCGAACACTTCAAGTGGAGGGACCTCGTCACGCCCGGCACACCGCTTCCGACGCCGTGGGGCAAAGAGGCGTACGAAAAGCACGCGCACGAGATCCAGAAGCGGCGCCGGCAGATCCGCGCCGAGAACCGCCCCGAAGAGGAGATGGACCGGCTGTTTCTCGAGCAGAAGGCCGACGAGACGAAGCTTCTCGCGGGCGATGCCAATGCGAAGAGGGTCGGCGCGTTCGAGGGATCGCTCTACGAGGCGAAGGGCTACTTCCGGCCGCAGATCGACTGCATCATGTTCTCGCGAAACGACGTTCCCTTCTGCGCCGCCTGCCGGAGGGCGATCGAGCGCATCATAGAGCTGTATGCGCGCCGCTGAATCGCTCCGCAGGCAATGAGCTACAAACGCGGTCTCCAACTCGCGAAGTTCGCCCGGCGGCATCTCGGCCGGATGGGTCAGGGCCGCCGCGAGGTCATGCGGCATCTGACCTCGCCGACCGCGGCGAACCTGCCGATGCCCACGTTCGTGCAGCTGCGCGTGACGAACCTCTGTAACCTCCGCTGCAAGATGTGCGGCCAGTGGGGCGACACGGGGATCTATCGGAGCGATGGTTTCCCGGCCTCCGCGACGGACGGACAGTCGGAGGGCGCGCGCATCCGCGAGCTCATCGGTTTGAACCGGCAGATGGCGCTGCCCGACTACGTGCGGCTGCTCGACGAGATCGCTCCGTGGCAGCCGATCGTGAGCCTCTTCGGCGGGGAGCCGCTCCTCTATCCGGACATCCTGCCGCTCGTCCGCGAAATCAAGAAGCGCGGCCTCACCTGCACGATCATCACCAACGGCGGCCGGCTCGAGCAGTACGCGCGGGAGCTCGTCGAGGCGGGAATCGACTCGATCGCGGTCTCGATCGACGGTCCCGAGGACGTGCACAACCGGATCCGCGGTAAAGCCGATGCGTACCAGAAGGCCGTGGACGGCGTGCGGGCGATCGCCCGTTGGCGGAAGGAGCTCCGCCGCCCGATGCCCATGCAGATCGCGATCCTCCCGGTGACGGAGCTGAACATCGGCGACATCCCCGAGGCCGTCGCCGCGCTTCGTGAGCTTCCGATCGACACGATCAACGTCGGCCTGCGCTGGTTCGTGCCGAAGGAGACGGGCAGCGAGTACGAGTCGGTGATGCGCGACACGTTCGGCGTCGCGGGGGATTCCTGGAAAGGGTTCGAGTTCGACGCGAAGGCCGCGATGAACGGGACGAAGACCCGCCAGATGACCGACCTCGTGAAGCTCCTGAAGGGGCTGAAGCGCCGCCGCTTCCTCGACTCGGCTCAGGGAAAGCCATGGACGTCGTTCGTCCCGGACGTGGCCCCGGCGAAGGTGCCCGAGTATTTCTCCGACTTCCAGCAGACCTTCGGGCACAACCTCTGCCCGGTCGCCTGGTACTTCGCCCAGGTGGAGCCCGACGGGGACGTGACCTTCTGCGGCGACTTCCCGGACTACGTGATCGGCAACGTCCGCCGTCAGACTTTCCGCGAGGTCTGGACGGGGGAGAAGGCGGCCCGGTTCCGCGAGAAGCTCGCGAAGGAGCCGCTTCCGATCTGCAACCGTTGCTGCGGAAACTTCGTGTACGGGAAGTGGGACAGGCCCGAAGTCACGGGGGCCGGAAATCGGTAAGCCGAGCGACCAGCGGGAGCGAGACGGCCGCGGTACTCCGCTGTCAACTCGATCGGGAATCGGGAATCGAAATGAGGGGTCTGTCCCGCCGGCCTGACGTCGCCTTCAGTCGGGTTCGATTCCGACGCTCAACGCTCGACGCTCAACGTTCCGTCAGGCCAGAACCTGTAGAAGTTGAACCAGGAGGTCGGGTGCGCTCGGATGACGCCCTCCAGATCCGCGGCCACGCGGGTCATGATTCGGACCGCGTCCTCCTCCGGCGAGAGCGAGAGATCCGGCGCGAGCGGCTCGCCCCAGACGTTCGCGTAGGAGCCGTCGGGGGCGCGGAGGAAAAACCCCGGGAGAACGTCGCACCCGCAGAAGCGCGCCAGCAACGCCGGTGACCGGAGAAACGGCGTGGGATGTCCGAAGAAGGGCACGACCACCTGATCTTCCGGGTAGGCGCGGTCGACCAGGAGCGCCACGGCGCGTCCGCGGTCGACGGCGGCGCGCACCCTGAACGCCGTGGCCATCGAAGAGCCGATGTCGATCGACTCGACGCCGAGACGCGTGCGGAGCTGAAGGCGCATCTCCTGAACGTTCGGGTCGAGCTCCGGCTGGCCGACGACCGCAGGAGTCAGCCTGTGAGCGCGCAGCGTCACGGCGCCCATTTCCCAGTTTCCGACGTGGCCGGTGACGAGCAGAAAGCCGCGCCCGTTGCGGCGGCTTCGCGCCAGGACCTCCGCGTCGGTCTGGAGGGTCGTGATCCTCGGCACGAACGCCTCGCCGCGCATCCTCCAGACGTCGATCGTCGCCCGCCCGTACTCGAAGAAGAGCCGGCGGGCGAGGCGGGCGGCCTCGCGAGGCGAGACGCGGAGCGCCCGCTGGAAGTTGTCGCGGATTCCCCGCTGCGTTTCCCGGAGAAGAGCGATGGCGAGCGAATTTCCGACGAGGTTGATCGCGTTCAAGACGGGCATGGGGAGCCATCGCGCGCCGTAGTGGAGGCCCCCGTACACGATCGCGTTCGAGAGTCCGTGGCTGACCCATTTTTTCCGAGCGCGGGGGCCGTTCTCCGGGCCGGGCGCGTCCGCCCCCCTGTTTCGCATCGTGCAACGACTATACAATTCGAAGTCAGTTCATGAACGTCCTGCTCCTCCGGCCGGATCCGGGCAACGAGAGATTCGGCCTTGGTCCTTTCTTCCGCGTCGAGCCGCTCGGGCTCGAGTACGTCGCGTCGGCCCTTCGCGAGCGGGGCCATGAGCCGGCGATCGTCGATATGCGGTTTCCTGGCGGCCGCCTCGCCTCCTGGATCCGCCGCACGCGTCCCGGGATCGTCGGGATCTCGGCGATGCACGCTTTGGAGTTCGATCGCGTGCTCGCCACCGCGCGAGAAGTCAGGCGCCTTTCTCCGGAAGCGTTCATCGTCGTCGGTGGCCACGCGGCGGCGGCCTTCCCGGGCCCGCTCGAGAGCGGCGAGATCGACGCGGTCTGCGTCGACGACGGCGAGGAAGTTCTGCCGGCGCTCGCCGACGCCCTTGCCGAGGGACGCTCGCCCGCCACCGTTCCCGCGCTCCGCCTCTCGACTCCCGACGGCTGGATCTCGACGCCGCCGCTGTCCGACCGCACCTCGCTCGATCGCGTTCCGGTTCCGGCCCGCGACTTGATCGAGCGTCACCGCAACGGATATCACTGCCTCCTCTTCAAACCGGTGTGGCTCGTGGAGACGGCAAGAGGCTGCCCCTTCCGCTGCACGTTCTGCTCGGTGTGGCAGCTCTACGACCGTTCCTTCCGCGAGCGGTCGATCGGGGCGGTCGTCGACGATCTCGCCTCCGTCGGGGATGCGGTGTTCATCGCGGACGACCTCTTCTGGAACCACCCCGCCCGCAGCCTCGAGCTCGCGAAGGCGCTCCGAAAGCGAGGAGTCTTCAAGCGCTGGATTCTCGTGCAGACCCGGACCGACCTCGTCTGCCGGAATCCCGAGCTTCTCGAGGCGTGGCGGCCGCTCGCGAAGGACTTCGACATCTTCTTCGGGCTCGAGTCCGCCTCGGACGAAGGCCTGGCGAACGTCGTCAAGGATGCCCGGGTTTCCTCGAGCGTCCAGGCGGCGGCGATCTCGCGCTCGATGAAATACGGCGTCACGGGAAACTTCCTCGTCGACCCGGACTGGCGCGAGGAGCAGTTCCACGAGCTCTGGGACTTCGTCGCCAGGCACGGTTTCCAGCGGGCGGGGTACACGATCCTGACCCCGTTGCCCGGCACGGAGCTCTTCCAGAAGCTCGCCCCGATCCTCGCCGGGCAGCCCTGGTACAAGTACGACATGCACCACGTCCT
This sequence comes from Acidobacteriota bacterium, assembly GCA_030854005.1. GTDB lineage: Bacteria > Acidobacteriota > Thermoanaerobaculia > UBA5066 > Gp7-AA6 > JALYUA01. The sequence continues at coordinate 6,485 of JALYUA010000020.1, read as the reverse complement.
GTGGGAGCCGCGCCTGGGGGCCAGGCGCTTCTTCGAGCTCTATGCCGAGACCTGGCGGCGGTCGATCCTGAATACCAGCGGAGAGAAGACCTGGATCGAGTGGATGCGCCAGGTGCGGCCGGCCCAGATTCCCTATCTGACCCGCGTGCTGCTGCGCACCCAGCGGATGATGAAGCCTCAGGCGTATCTGCGCGAGCACGAGGCGTCCCTCGTCCCCGCGCGGGAGATCCCGAACGACGCCGAACCCGCGTCGTAGGGCGTCGCCCGCGGGCCGGCCGTCGCGGCTGGACGAGGTGCTCCCGAGATTCCACTTCTCGAAGGCCTACCGGCTGTCGGTGGCGTCCCCTCCGGCCGTTACCTTCGCCGCGCTCGAGAGCTACGACATTCGGGAATCGCGCACCGCGCAGGTCCTGATGTTCCTTCGGGGGTACGGACGCCGTGTCGCGCGCCCGGCGGAGTCTCAGGGCCTCGTCGCGTCGCTCACGCATTCCCGGTTCGTCGGCCTCGGCGGACGCCCCGGCCGCGAGCACGTGTTCGGACTCGCTGGACGGTTCTGGACGCCCGGGGGCGGTCTTCGGGTCCTCACCGCGGAAGAGTTCGAAGGGTTTGCGGAAGAGGGGTACGCGAAGGCGGCGTGGAACCTCGCGGTCGAGCCCTCCGGCGAGGGTGGTTCGCTCATCACGACCGAGACGCGAATTCTCTGCTTCGGGAAGAAAGCCCGGCGGCTCTTCGGCCTGTACTGGCACACGATTGAGATCTTCAGCGGCGCGATCCGGATCTCGATGCTGCGCGGAATCCGGAAGCGCGCCATGGAAAAGGTGGACGCGGCATGACGGCCTTTATCCAGACGCTCGCCCTCTCGGTTTTTCTGTTCGCCGCCCCCGGGACCTCGCCCGAGAGCTCTGTCGCGAAGGTCCTGGACGACTGGCACGCGGCGGCCGCCGCCGCGGATGAGCCGCGCTATTTTTCGCACTTCGCTCCCGAAGCCGTTTTCCTCGGCACCGACGGCACGGAGAGGTGGACCTCCTCGGATTTCCGCCGCTTCGCTCACCCCTACTTCGCGAAAGGGAAGGCCTGGAGCTTTCACGCCCGCGCGCGCCACGTAGCGTTTTCTCCAGACGGAAACGTCGCGTGGTTCGACGAGGCGCTCGATACGCCGAATCTCGGTCCGGCGCGAGGCTCCGGGGTGCTCGTGCGGCTCCGAGGGCAGTGGAAGATCGCGCAATACAACCTCTCGATCCCGATACCGAACGACCTGACGTCGGACTTCAAGACGAGGATCGAGGAATTTCTCCGCCGGCCGCAAGCGGGCACCCCTTCGCCTTCGCGCTCGCCTTCTCCGCTCCGGAACTGAAGATCGGAAGGCGTCGCTATCGCGTGCGTGTCGCGAGGATCTCCTCGACCGCCACGCCCGACGCTTCGATCTCTTCTTCGGTGTTGTAGTAGTGCGGCGAAAATCGAATGGCCCAGTCGACGTTCTTCTCGTCGAAATCCAGAACGGCGTAATTCCGCAAGCTCAGCGCCGCATTGATTCTTCGCTGGTTGAGCTCGGCCTGGAACGACGTCGCTTCCCTCGACGGGATCGCCGCCGTGACGATCGCGCAGAGCTCCGGGCCGCGGTCGAGCACCCGGACGCCGGGGATTCCCGCGAGGCGCTCGCGCAGACGCCGGGCCAGGTCTGGGGACCGCGACGCGATCCGGTCGATTCCCACTCTCATCGCGTAACGCGTCGCCTCGGCGAGCCCGAGGACGAGCGCGTAGGGGAACTCCCAGTCTTCGAACCGGGCCGCCGTCGGACTCGGAGCGTACGTGTCTGCGGATATCCATTCCGCACCGCGCATGTCGAGGAAGAGCGGCTCGAGTCTTCCCGCGAGGACCCGATCGGAAACGTAGAGGAAACCGGTCCCGCGGGGACCGCGAAGGAACTTGCGTCCGGTGGCGCTCAGGAAATCGCAGCCGATCGCTTCCACGTCGATCGCGCGCTGTCCGACGGACTGGCACGCGTCGACCAGGTAAAGGAGCTCCCGCTCCCGGCACGCCCGGCCGATTTCCTCGACGGGCTGGACGAGGCCCGAGTTGGTGGGGACGTGCGTGACGGCGACGAGCCGCGGGCGCCGGCGATCGAGACTCCGGATCAGGCCTTCGACGTCGACGCCCCCGGCCGCGAGCGACGGCGCGCGGACGACCTCGATCCCGAAGCGTTTCTGCATGGAAAGAAAGGCGATCTGGTTGGAGATGTAGTCTTCCCGGGTCGTCAGGATCTGATCTCCTGGCGCGAAGGGAATGGACGAGAGGGCCTGCGCGTAGGCCGCAGTCGCGCTCCCGGCGAAGGCGATGTTCCGGGATTTCGCGCCGATCAACTTCGCGATCTCCACGTAGAATTCGCCGATCTCGTCCTTCTTCTCCCCCGCCGCCTCGTAACCCCCGATCTGAGCCTCGAGATCCAGGTGCGCTTTCATGGCGTCGACCACGGACGAAGGCATGAGCCCCGCTCCCGCGTTGTTCAGATGAATGCGCGTCCGGCAGCCGGGCGTGTCCCGCCGCCAGCGCTCGAGATCGGCGGCGACGGCAGGCGGCGTCATGGGCGCATTTTCTCCTCAATCGTCCGGCGCTCGCAGAACCGACCGGGCGCCGGGCCGGGGCCATGCGGCGAGAAACCGGCGGCGGCCGGAGGGAAGTCCCGCGGCGCCGAATCTGTTGCAGACTCTCTCCATGGCGACCTCGCGCATCTTTCTGCTCTCGCCCGCCAGCTGCGGGGGGGAGCGCGCGCGGCTCGTGTTCAACGAGCGGGCGCAGTTCGACGTCGCGGTCCGCCTCCGGTCTCCCGAAGGCGTGGCCCTCGGAGACGTCTTCAGCTTCCTGTCGGGCCTCTACTTTCGCGGAAAACTCGAGTACGCCCGCGCGTTCGCGGCGCCTCCCGACGGGGCGCCGGGCGTGCTCGTCATCACGCCCAGCGAGGGACTGCTTCCCGCCCACGAGCCGGTGACGATCGCCAGGCTGAGGCGTTTCGCGCGCGTTCCCATCGACGCATCGGAAACGCGATACCGGCGGCCGCTCGCCCGCCATGCCCGCGCGCTCGCTGCCGCGGTCGGGCCCGACTGCGAAGTCGTCCTTCTGGGCAGCATCGCGACGGGCAAGTACGTGGACATCCTCCAGAAGGCGTTCGGGGACCGCCTCCGCTTTCCGGGCGATTTCGTGGGCCGCGGCGACATGAGCCGGGGCGGCCTTCTCCTGCGATGCGTCCGCGAGGGGCGGCAGCTCGGTTATCGTCCGATCGGGGAGGGCGCCAGGCACGGCAAGCGGCCTCCGAAGCTCGAGCGGCTTCCGGCCGGGCGGCGGACGGGGGTCGCCGCGGAAAACCCGCCGGACTGACTGTTTCAGCGGTTCGGCCTCCTTCTTGAATGGGGGCGGTTATGGCCACGACGACCCGAGCCCGCGGCGGCCGCGCGAAGAGCGCGGGCACAGAGCCCGTGACCCGTGACCGTCATCCGTCGCGGCGGACCAAGGCGGCGGGGGCGGCGGCGCGCGCGACGGCGGCTTCCCGGTCCGGGACCGCGAAAGTCTCGATTCCGCGCGACGGAGACGCGGATCTCTCCGTCGGCGGGCGCGAAGTCAAGCTGACGAATCTCGGCAAGCTCTTCTGGCCGGAGATCGGCATCACCAAGGGAGACCTGCTGCGGTACTACGCGGACGTCTCCCCGGCGCTCCTGCCGCATCTGACGGACCGCGCGATGGTCATGAAGCGATACCCGCACGGCGCAGCGGGGGAGTTCTTCTTCATGAAGAGAGCCCCTTCGCCGCGCCCCGACTGGATCGAGCTGTGTTCGATCGAGCACGCGTCCGGAAACGTCATCGATTTTCCGATGGTCCAGGATCTGGCGTCGCTTCTCTGGGTCGTGAACCTCGGTTGCATCGACCTGAATCAGTGGTACGCCCGGTGTGACGACGTGGACCGGCCGGACTACCTGCACTTCGACCTGGACCCGGTGCCCGGCGCCGGCTTCGAGCAGATCCTCGACACCGCGCGGCTGGTCCACGAATCGCTCGAGGCGCTCGGCATGCCCTGCTATCCGAAGACCACCGGATCGAAGGGCATCCACGTGTATGTGCCCATCGTCCGCGGCCCGACGCAGAAGCAGGTCTGGGCCTTTGCGAAGGAGTTCGCCCGCGCGATGGAGGCGCGGGATCCCGCGCTCGTGACGGCCGAGTACAAGATCGCCAGGCGGCCGAAGGGACGCGTGCTGGTCGATTACAACCAGAACGCCTGGGGGCGCACGCTCGCCTCCATCTACTCCGTTCGCCCGAAGCCGCAGGCCACGGTCTCGGTTCCCGTCACCTGGAAAGAGATCGACGAGGGCGTGCGGCTCGAGGACTTCCGCATCGACAACGTGCCGGCGCGGGTCGCCGCCCTCGGAGACCTGTGGGCACCGCTTCTCGCCGCGAAAGGGCGATTCCGACTGGAGAAATATCTATGAGCCCGCGCCGCAAGTCCGCCCCGAAGGAGACTCCGCCGCCGCCCGCCGGCTCGGACGCCGCGCCGACGGAGATTTCCCTGCCGATCCGGCCGCCCTACCTTCCGATGGCGGGTCTCCTCGTCGCCGAGATCCCGAAAGGGCCCGAGTGGATGTACGAGCCCAAGTGGGACGGGTTCCGATGCCTGGCCTTCCGCGACGGAGACGCGATCGAGCTTCAATCCAAGGCGGGACAGCCGCTCGCCCGGTATTTTCCGGAAGTCGTGGCGAACGTGAGGGCCATCGGCGCCTCGCGGTTCGTCCTCGACGGGGAGATCGTCATTCCGATCGGCGAGGAGCTGTCCTTCGACGACCTGCTGCAGCGGATTCATCCGGCGGAGAGCCGCATCCGCAAGCTGGCCGCCGAGACGCCCGCGCTCTTTCTCGTCTTCGACCTGCTCGTGGACGAAAAGGGAAAGCTCCTGACCTCCCTTCCGATGGCGGAGCGCCGGCGGCGGCTGGAGGCGTTCGCGGCGAAGCATCTCGACGGGATTCCCGGGATCCGGCTCTCCCCGGCGACGCCGGATCTCGCTCAGGCGCGGAAGTGGCTGCGATCCTCCGGAGGCGCGATGGACGGGGTGATCGCCAAGCGCGGGGACTTCGACTACCGCTCGGGCGACCGCACCGGTATGCAGAAAATCAAGCTGCTGCGGACGGCGGATTGCGTGGTCGGCGGCTTTCGGTACGCGTCGAAAGGGAAGGCGCTCGGGTCTCTGCTCCTCGGCCTGTAAGACGCGTCCGGCAAGCTCGACCACGTCGGCTTCTGCTCGGGGCTCACCGTCGCCCTGAAGAAGGAGCTCCTCCCTCAGCTCGAGAAGCTGGTCAAACCGCCCGGCTTCACCGGACAGGCGCCGGGCGGACCGAGCCGATGGAGCACCGAGCGGACGGGCGAGTGGCAGCCGCTCCAGACGAAGCTCGTGGTCGAAGTGCAGTACGACCACTTCACCGGCGGACGATTCCGCCACGGCACGCGGCTGCTCCGGTTCCGCCCGGACAAGCCCCCGAAGCAGTGCACGATCGACCAGGTCGATCAGGAGAGCCGCGTCACCCCGATGGCGCTTCTCGAAGGCCGCGGCTGACGCCCGGCCGCGGGCTTCACTCGCGATCGGGGCCGGGATCCGGGGCGCTCGCGGCCGCGCCCGCGCTTGCGCTTGCGTTTGCCTGCGCGCGGGCGAGCGCAATCGCCGCCGACTCCGCTTTCCCGAGACGGTCGAATTCCTCCGCGGCGGACTCGAGCGTCTCCCGGGCGTCCTCGAGACGTCCGAGCGCTTCGAGCGCCAGCCCGCGCTGAAAGAGGGAGAGGGCCCGCCCCTCGCTCAGTCCGCGCCGGCCGCGGATCCCGGCCGCCTCGGCGAAGGCGGCGGCGCTGCGCTCGAGAAGCTCCCGCGAACGACCGGGGTCGAGGTCCGCCCAGCGATGGAGCGCGCGTCCCAGGTTGTGCATCGACACGCCGCGAGCGATCTCGCGCTCGGATGTGCGCCACGCGAGCGCGCGCTCGAAGAACGAGACGGATTCCTCGAGGGTCTCCGGCGTTTCGCCGAGGTTCGCGAGGGCGGTGGCGAAATTGTGGTGCGCGCGCGCCCGCCATCCGGCGTCGTCATCGGAGGAAAAGTGGTCGAGGGCTTCGGCGAAGAGCCGCCGGGCCCGCTCGAGGTCCGCCGCCGGGCCCGCGCTCCCGAAGAAGACGGCGAGATTGTGGCGGAATCGCGCCCCCTCGGCGTCCGAGGAAAACGAGATCCGGCCGAGGAGCGACCAGAGGTCTTCCGCGAGCGCGCGCGCCACCTCCGGGGGACCGTTGTCGCGCAACTCCTCCTGCGCGCGGTACCACTCCGAGTACGCGCGCGTGGGATCCCCCTCGAACGCCTCGCGAAAATGCCGGAGAAGCGCCTGCTGGTCGGCTCGTCCGGCCATGGCGTCCAGCCTCCTAGCCGGAAGGTGTCGGCGTCTGCGACGTCGGCGTCTGCGACGTCGGCG
>JALYUA010000315.1 GCA_030854005.1 Acidobacteriota bacterium | reverse complement strand
GCCACCACTTCTTCGAGCCGCTGCGGAAGCATTTCCTCCGAGTGTAACGGATCGAGTTTCGGGCTCCGCCGGTGGCGCGGGGGCCACAGAGTTGTGGCGCGCCAGCCACAGACCCCGAGTCAGGTCTGCCGGGCCTGATCGCACAACATTCCTGTTTCGAGTGACTTGCAGCTATTGCGCGGCCCGCGCCAAAGCTGGCATCGATGCTGCGACGCGAGAGGGCGGAACGAACTGCTTGCGATCCCAGACCACACTCCGAACGACCGTGTCCATCGAGGGCGTCGGACTGCATTCCGGTCACCCCGTGCGCGCGATGTTCCGCCCCGCCGCCCCCGGCCACGGCCTGGTCTTCGTGCGCACCGATCACCCCGGCATGCCGATCCCCGCCCGGCTTTCCTCGGCGAGCATGTTCGACTACGCCACGACTCTTTCGGCGGGCGGAATCTCGATCGGAACCGTCGAGCATGTCCTCTCCGCCGCGGCCGGCGAAGGGCTCGACAACTGCCGCATCGAGGTCGACGGGCCCGAGATCCCGATCCTCGACGGCTCGGCCCTCCCCTTCGTCCGTCTCTTTCACGCCGCCGGATTCGAGCGCCAGGAGGAACGCGTCCGCCCGATCGCGCTCGATCGAGAGGTCGAGGTGTCACGGGGCGATCGGAGCGTCCGTTACGTTCCAAACGGTCCGGGCCTGACGATCAGCTACGAGATCGACTTTCCGCATCCCGTCGTCGGAAAGCAGGAGCTCACTGTCGCGATCCGTCCCGAGGAGTATTCGGCGCGCATCGCACCCGCCCGCACGTTCGGCTTCGCGCGCGACGTCGAGGCCATGCGCGCCCGCGGGCTCGCGCGCGGAGGCAACCTTCACAACGCCGTGGTGCTCGACGAGACCGGAGTCGCGTCCGGGCCGCTGCGTTTTCGGGACGAGTTCGTCCGTCACAAGATCCTCGACCTGGTCGGCGATCTCGCCCTCCTCGGCGCGCCCCTCGCCGGGAAGATCTTCGCCCGCAAGGCGGGCCATGCGCTGCACATCGAGTTCGCGCGCGCTCTGGAGCTCGCCCGGACCGCCCCGGCCATCCGCCCCGCGGCGGACGTCCGCCAGGAGCGCACGGTCAACCTGTAGGACGGCAGGCGGCAGGCGGTAGGCGGGAGCCGGAAAACAGGCTGAAATCGAGCGTCTTCGCCATCCTCGCGCACGCGGGCCCGTCTCGCCGCGGTCCGCTCGTTACAATCGGCCTCGTGCTCAAGGGCCTCCGGCTTCCTCTGTCTCTCCTTCTCGCCGCCCTGTGCGCGGCGCCCGCCGCGGCGGAGGAGGCGGTGCGCCCGAAGATGGGGTCGGTGCACGCCGAAGCGCGGGGGCCCGACGTCTTCGTGAGGTTCCGCCTCGAGGGCGCCCTGAACCCGGAGCTGGCGAGCAAGATCGAGACAGGCCTGGAGACCGCGATCCGATACGACGTCCGTCTGTATCGTCACAACGCGCACTGGCTCTGGGATGACCGCATCGACGGGAGGCGCTACCGGGTTGCGGTCACATTCGACCCCGTCACGCGGGAGTACGTGATCGCGGAGACGCTCGACGGAAAGCCGCTCGCCCGCTCTTCGACGCGGGACTTCGTCGAGGTCCTCCGCCGCCTGGTCTCCCGGGAGAACCTCCTGGTGTTCCGGGTCGGGGAAGCGGAGCCGCACCGGAATCTGTACGTCGAGGTCCGGGGCGTCTTCGACTCCGGCTACCTGTTCACCATCATTCCCGTCGACGCGCGGACTCCCTGGAAGGAGTCGAACCGCTTCGACGTGCGGATCTCGCCGTGAGCCTCCTGTCCGAGCTGCAGCGGCGGCGAAAGGACAACAAGCTCATCGTCGGGCTCGTGCTCGCGGTCCTCGTGGTCTGGTCCGCGGTCTCCGTGCTCCAGCAGCGGGCGGACGAGCCGGGGACGGTCACGCGCGGGTTGCTCCTCTTCGTCCTGTCGTACATCAACATCACGCTGATCTTGGCGGTGCTCTTCGTGCTGGGACGCACCCTGCTGAAGACGTGGCTCGAGCGGCGGCGGCGGACCCTCGGCTCCCAGTTCAAGACGAAGCTGCTCGTGACGTACATCGGGCTGACGGCCATCCCGATCGGGCTGCTCTTCTTCACCGCCACCGGGCTTCTCCAGCGGTCGATCGACCGGTGGTTCTCGACCCCCGTGCGCGAGGTCGTCGGAAACGCGAGGGCCGTCGAAGACATGGCCGAGCGCCGGCTGACGGATCAGACCCTCGGGGACGCGCGGCTGGCGGCGCAGACCTTCGGGGCCGCGACCCCGCCGGTGGCGGCGCTCGACGCGTTTCGCCGGGAGCACCGGCTCGACACCGTCGAGGCATACCGCGGCACCGAGCGCATCGCCCTGGTCCAGAGCGCGCCGGGAGAGATCCCGTTGATCGCGGCCGAGGCCCTCCGGCGGGCGGCCGCCGCGGGCGAGGACACGCGCATCGAGGTCGTCCGCGACGGCTCTCACCGATACCGCGCGGCGCGGGCGTCCGGCCCGCTGACGTGGGTGACGGGGGCGCGCATTCCGCCCGCGGAGGCCCGCGCCATGGAGTCGATCGCCGCCGCCTGGTCCGAGTACAAGAAGCTCGAGGTGCAGAAGCCGGCGATCAAGGCGGCCAACATCTCCACCTTTCTTCTGATCACGCTGGCGATCCTGTTCGCCTCCGCGTGGATCGGGCTCACGCTCGCGCGCCGGATCACGCTGCCGATCGCGGCGCTCGCCGAATCCACGCACCGGCTGGAGTCGGGCGACCTCTCCGCGCGCGTCGGGATCCGCGCGGAGGACGAGCTCGGGGTGCTGGTCGAGTCGTTCAATCGCATGGCCGCGGGGCTCGAGGACGCGCGCAACGCCCTCCTGCGCTCGAACGAGGAGCTTTCGGGATCCAACCGCAGGGTGGATCTCGAGAGGCGGCTGCTCGCGACCGTGCTCGAGTCGGTCACGACAGGCGTCCTCGCCTTCGATGCCGAAGCACGGGTCACCGTCTGCAATCCCGCCGCCCGCTCCCTCCTCGCGCTGGGGGAGGACGTCTCGATCGACGCGCTGCGCGGCCGGCCGGACCTCGCGAGCCTGGTCGCCGCTCTGGACGCGGCGCGTTCCGGAGACCTTCCAGACGCCCCTCGCGAGCTCGCGCTCCCCGGTCCCGAGGGAGAGCGCCGCCTCGAAATCGCGCTCCGGCCGCTCGCGGCGCCTTCGGCGGACGAACGGGGGGGCTGGGTCCTCGCCATCGAGGACACGACGCACGTCGCGCGCGAACAGAAGCTCGCCGCGTGGAGCGAGGTCGCCCGGCGAGTCGCTCACGAGATCAAGAATCCCCTGACGCCGATCCGCCTCTCCGCCGAACGGATCGCGAAACGGTGGAAGGCCCGGGAACCCGACATCGCCGACACGATCGATCGCGGCACGCGGGTCATCGTCGAGGAGGTCAATTTCCTGAAGTCCCTCGTCGACGAGTTCTCGCGATTCGCGCGGCTTCCGGAGATGCGGCCCGAGCCCACGGACCTTCCCGCGCTCGCGCTCTCCGCCGTCCGGCTCTTCGAAGGGGCGCGGGAGGGCGTCCGTATCCGGGTCGAGAGCCGGCTCGCCCGCGAGATCGTTACTGTAGATCCCGAGCAGATCCGGCGCGCTTTGATCAACCTGATCGACAACGCCCTGGAGGCCTGCGGCCCGTCGGGAGAGATCGTCGTCACCGTCGCGGACGGGGACCGCGGCGTGCAGCTGGCCGTGACCGACACCGGCAGGGGCGTGGCGCCGCGCGACCGCGAAAAGCTGTTCCTTCCGGATTTCACGACGAAGGGGCGCGGGACGGGGCTCGGCC
>JALYUA010000301.1 GCA_030854005.1 Acidobacteriota bacterium | reverse complement strand
CCTCGGCCCGGCTGGACGTCGCTCTCGCGCGCGCCGCCGCGTTCTCCCGCGCAGGCCGATTCGAGGAGGAGTCGGCCGTGTACGCGGCCTCCTGGCCCATCGCGCGCGCGTCCGGTGACGAGCGGCTCGCGGCGCGTCTTCTCGCCGCCGAGGCTCTGGGGCTTGCGGACCGCCGCGAATTCGACGCGGCGATCCGGCGGCTCGAGGAAGCGCTCGCGATTCTGCGGGACGACCCCGTCGAGCGCGCGCGTCTCTCGATCGATCTCGCGGCGACGCTGTTCCACGCGGAGCGGCCGGACCGCTGTGCGGCCCTGCTGGAACGGGCCGCGGCGCTGGCGGCGGGAGCAGGGCGCGAGGACCTCGCGCGCATCGCGAGGGGCAATCTCATCGAGGCGTCGATCGGCCGGTGCGACTGGGCCTCGGCCGAAGCCGCGATCGAGGCGCTTCTCGAAAGCGCCCGGAGGGAGGGGGAGCGCACCTGGCTTCTCGTCGGATTGCACCATCGCGCTCGTCTGGCGTTGCGGGTCGGACGCCTGGAGGACGCCGGACGCGACAACGCGGCCGCGCGGGACCTCGCGGGTCGCCTGGAGGACCGGCTCGAAATCGGCGAGCTGTGGCTGGAAGAGGGAGATCGATGCGCCTTTCTGTCAAACGGCGACGGGGCGCGGCGCGGGTGGTCTCGGGCCGCCGCGGATCCGCCCGACCGTTGCGACACGGATCGCCGGGCCGCGGGCCGCCTGGAGGAACTCGAGGATCTGGAGGGGACCGAAGCGGGGGCCGCCGCGCGGTTGGCGGCGGCGGCGGAAGCGATCGCCCGCGGCGAATACGAAGCGGCGGAGGCCGTCGCGAGATGGAGCGCGCTCCTTCCCGGGCGCGTCCCCGGTCCGCTCTCCGACGCGGCCGACCGGCTGTTGCGCACGCGGGGTGGCGCCGCTCTGGCCGATCGCGTCTTCGCGCGCTCGGAATCCTCGGGCGGCGGCCTGCGCCGGCTTCGCGAAATGGTCGCGCTCGGACTCGCCGGAGAGGCGCCCGACGGACGCCTTCCGCTCGGTCTGGAAGGACTGTGGGTCGGCAACGGCCGCGGCGAGGAGATCCTGTCGCTGGGCGCTCCCGCCGGGAAGGAAGAGGCGGCGGGCGTCGAGGCGCTTCGGGCGGGGGACGAAACCTACACTCTGCGGCTGACGCCCGCGCCGCCGGCGCACGTCGCGCGCGCGGCGGCGCTCGTGGTCGAGACTCTGCTCTTCCGGCCCGCTCCCGCCTTCGCCCCGAGCGAGTTCTCGGACGGCTGGCGCCGGTTCGGCGTGGTGGCGAAAGATCCGGCCATGGAGGAACCGTACCAGCGGCTCCTGCGATTCGCGCCGAGGGCGATGACGGTTCTCGTCCTCGGCGAGTCCGGTTCCGGAAAGGAGGCGGTCGCCCGCGCCGTGCACGCCCTGTCCCCGCGGGCCTCCGGACCGTTCGTGGCGGTCAACGTTTCAGCGATCCCCACCCCGCTGCTCGAAAGCGAGCTGTTCGGTCACGCGCGAGGCGCTTTCACCGGCGCCGACCGCGACCGCGCCGGCCTGCTGGAAGAGGCCGCGCGCGGGACGATCTTTTTCGACGAGATCGGCGACCTCGCGCTCCCTTCGCAGGCGAAATTGCTCCGCGCCCTCCAGGATCGGGAAATCCGCCGTGTGGGCGAGAACAGGGCCCGGCGCATCGACGTGCGGGTGGTCTCCGCGACGTCTCGGGATCTCGGGCGGGAGGTCGATGCGGGCCGCTTCCGCGAGGATCTCTACTACCGGCTGCACGTGGCGATCATTCGGCTGCCTCCGCTGCGCGAACGCGGGCGCGACGTTCTTCTCCTCGCGCGCCACTTTCTGGCTCAGGCGGCCAGGGAGTATGGGCGCGCCGACCTCGACCTCGCTCCCGAAGCCGCGGCGGCGCTCCTCGCGCACGGATGGCCCGGCAACGTGCGCGAGCTGCAGAGCGCCATCGGCCAGGCCGCGGCGCTCGCCGAGGGATGCCGCATCGGCTTGCCGCATCTTCCCGAGGCGGTCCGGAAATCCGCCCGTCCGGGAGATCCGCGGCACGGCTACCGGTCACGGGTCGACGCCCACCGCCGCGACCTGATCATGGAAGCTCTCGATCGCGCCGGCGGAAACCGAAGCCGCGCGGCCCGGGAGCTCAAGCTTTCGCGCCAGGCGTTGCTGTACCTGATCCGAGAGCTGAAGGTGGCGGAGCGACCGCGATCCTAGAGCGGGCGAAGAGCGAAGGGCGAAGAGACGAGAGAGGGAGACGCTGAAAGCCCTCTGAGCTCGTGTTCCATTTTCGTTTCCCGTTTCCCGTTTCCCGTTTCCCGTTTCCCGATCTGCTTGACCGCGGAGTCCCTTGCCGTCTCGCTCCCGCTGGTCGCTCGGCTCCCGGTCCCGGGCTCCCGTACACTCCCCGCCGATGAGCGCGCCCCAATCCCCCCCGCGACCGGAGGGCGTGGGCTTTTTTCCTCGTTCTCGTCTGCCTCGTGGTCTTTGCGAACGGGATGACGGGGACCTTCACCTACGACGACAAGGCGATCATCCGCGACAACCCGCGCCTCCGCACGCCGGCACGGGTCGGAGAGATCTTCTCGACCCCCTACTTCGGCGGCCCTCGCGGTTCCGGCACCGCGTACCGTCCCGTGCTGCTTCTCTCCTACGCCGCGCAATGGTGGGTCCACGGGCGCGTCCCCGAGGCGTTTCACGTCGTCAACGTTCTGCTGCACGCCGCCGCGACGCTCCTCCTGGGCGCCCTGCTCGTTCGCGTCGGAGTCTCGCCGGCCGCGACCGGGCTCACATCGCTCTTCTTTGCGGTCGCCCCGATCCACGTCGAGGCGGTGACGAGCCTCGTCGGCCGGGGCGAAACCCTGGGCGCGGTTTTTTCGCTCGCCTTCCTTTATGTCGCCCTCGGGGCGGCCGGATCTCCGCGGCGCGTCGGACGCCTCCTCGCCGCGCTCGCGCTCTACGCGCTCGGCATTCTCACGAAGGAAAGCGCCGCCGTGGCTCCGGCGCTTCTGTTTCTCCTCCTCGCCTGGCGGGAGCCCGGCGGGCTCGCGGCGAGGCTGCTCGCCGCCCTGCGGCGCGGGCTCCCGGTCTACGCGGGGGCAGCCACGGTCCTCGCCGGGACCTTCCTCCTCCGGTCGTGGGTCCTCGGAGGACTCCTCCGCGCCCAGGGAACTGGAATCTTCGAGGTCGAGAATCCTCTCGCACCGCTCGCCGCCGGGCCGCGCGTGGTCAACGCGTGTCTGCTCCTGCTGAGATACGCCGGCCGCACTCTCTTCCCTCTCTATCTCTCCGCCGACGAGTCGGCCTGGTCGATCCGCATCGCGCCGGCCGCCTCTTTCGCGGGTCTGGCCGCGGCGGTGCTCCTGGTCCTCCTCGCGTCGCTCGCGTTGATCCGTTTTTCGAGAGGTTCTTACGCCGCGCTCGGGGTTCTGTTCTTCGGAATTGCCTTTCTGCCGGCGGCCAACCTGCTCTACCCGATCGGAACGATCTTCGGCGAGCGCACCGCCTACCTCCCTTCGGCGGGCCTGTGCCTCGCTCTGGCTTCGGTGTGCGCCCGCGGCGCGGAGACGCTCGCGGACCTGGCGCCGCGAGCCCGGGCGGCGGCCGCCGTGATCGCGGTCGCCTTTGCCGCCCGCACGGCTCTTCGCAATCCTGTCTGGTGGAGCGACTCGGCGATCTTCGCCAACTCGGTCAACACGTCACCCGACAGCGCGAAGACGCATTACAACCAGGGCTACGTCGCGGTCGAGACGGGACGCCCCCGGGAAGCGCTTGCGCGGTACTCGCGGGCGGTCTCGATCTATGGCGACTACTGGGACGCCTGGGCGGGAAAGGGAAGGGCGGAGAGGGAGCTAGGACTTCTCTCCCGGGCGGAGGCGTCGTACCGCCGCGCCCTCGAAGCGAACGCGACGTACGAGAACGGCTTCTTCGGCCTCGGCGTGGTTCTCGAGGCCGGCGGCCGCTTCGAGGAGGCGGCGGCGACTTACCGCCGCGGGCTCGCGAGCAATCCGGGTTCGCTGCCGCTGGCCTACCGGCTGGCGGTCGTGCTCTCCCGCGGCCCGGACCCCGGCGCCGCCGCGGCATGGACACGCGCGCTCGAGCTGGGACCGCGCTCGGCGGCGGTCCACCCCGACCGCGCGGACTGGCTGCTTCGCGCCGGCCGTCCCGCCGAAGCGAAGAAGGAAGCCCGCGCCGCGCTCCGGCTCGAGCCCGGAGCGCTGCCCGCGCTCCGCGTCCTCGCCCGCCTGAACGCCGCCGCGGGGCATTCTTTCGGACAGGCGCTGGCTTTCGAGAAGGCCTGGCGCGCCTCGGGAGACGTCGAGGATCTCCGCGCGCTGGAAGAGGCGGCGCGCGGTGATCGAGCGTATGGAGCGCGTTTCGAAAGGGTGATGCTGGAGAAGTCGAAGGGCAAAGGGCGAAAGGCGACGGGCGCGCCGACTGTCCCGTGAGGCTTACGACTCCCGTCTTTCGAGTCTCTTCGATTCCCCGCGCTAGTTGGCCCGCGGAGTACCGCGGCCGTCTCGCTCCCGTTGGTCGCTCGGCTCCCGATCGAGTTGACCGCGGAGTACCGCGGGCGTCTCGCTCTCGTTGGTCGCTCGGCTCGCGAGTCCCGATTCCCGGCCCTCGGTTTCCCCCTCCTCCACGGCACGCCGCCGGTTGGCCGCCCGGATTGCGACCCTCGGGTGGCGCCGGTGGTAGGCGCGCAGGATCCCCACCGTGATCAACGCGGCGAGAAATCCGAGCGCCACCGCGAGGATCGTCGTGCCGACGACGAAGGACAGCAGCCGCGGCCAGAGTGCGCGATGCCCGAACACGACGTGCAGGGTGTGGACGGGGTGAAAGATCCAGGTGAAGTCGCTGTGCAGGAGCGGCTCCAGGTTCAGCCGCGGCACGATTCGCCGGTCGTATCGGAGGATCGTTCGCCCGAGGCGAAACCCGAGCGGGAAGACGACCCCCCAGGTGGGGACGTTTCCGGTGAGCGTTCCGAGGACGGCGTCGAGCTTGTTCAGCCGGAACAGGAACGCCAGGGCGAGCGCCATGACGAGGTGAAGCCCGATGAACGGCGAAAAACCGATCGCGACGCCGAGGCCGATCGCGGCGGCGACCCGCTCGGGCGATTCCTCCCGGCCGAGAAGATCGAGGACGAGGACCTTCCACCGGCGGCGCCATCTCCAGCGATGGACCTTCCGGCGGCGGAACGCGCGGGTGGTCGGCAGCTTCACGGCTTCACGGCCTTCGGTGCTCTCTCGAAGTGGTCGTAACCGAGGGCGGAGATGTCCGCGTCACCGGCGGCGCCCCGCAGGACGGCGCCGGATCCGCGCTCGACGCGTCCGACGCGGGTCAGCGAAACGTCTCCGGGCAGCGCCTCGACGGACGCCGCGGCCTCCTCGGGGACGGCGAACAGGATCTCGTAATCGTCTCCGCCGGAGAGAACCCAGGGCAGCGGGTCGACGCCGAAGTGGCGCGCCGCGGCGGCGACGGAGGCCGAGATCGGTACCCGTTCGCGCTCGAGCACGACCCGCACGGCCGAGGCGGAGGCGATGCGCGCCGCGTCCGCGCCGAGCCCGTCGGAGACGTCGATCGCCGCGTGCGCCAGCTTCCGACGGGACAGCGCCAGGCCGAGGGCGACCCTCGGTTCGGGGTCGTGAAAGGCGTCGAGGAGCTCCCGCGCCCCGGGAAATGCGGTCTCCGCGACGATCTCCCGCGCTAGGCGCAGCCCGGCGGCGGCCCGGCCCGTCGCTCCCGAGAGAAAGAGCAGGTCCCCGGGGAGCGCGCCCGACCGGGTCAGAGGCGCGCCTTCGAGGTCGCCCCAGAGCGTCACGGAGACGAAGACGCACGGCGCCCGTGAGAGGTCGCCTCCGGCCAGCGCGGCGCCGTGCTCCCGCCCGCGCGCGATCGCGCCCCGGCAGACCGCGAGCGCGAAATCCTCCTCTCGTTCCGCCGGCACGGCGATCGAGAGAAGAAACAGGCGCGGCCGTGCGCCCATCGCTGCGGCATCCGAAAGGTTCACGGAGACGGCTCTTCTCCCGAGACGCTCGGGGTCCTCGCCGGGGAAGAAATCCACGCCTTCGACAAGCATGTCGGTCGTGGCGATGCCGTCACTCTGCGCGCGCCGGAGCACCGCCGCGTCGTCGCCCGGGCCCAGCAGGATGGCGTCGTCGGGAAGAAGCATCTCCCGCAGCCGCTCGACGAACCGGTCTTCCGCCCTCATGCGGGCGCATTATTCATGAAGGGTGCCGGAAGCCGCCCGCCGGACGGTTCCGGCGGGCGATCACGGGTTCGGGCGCGCGATCGGACGGGCCGGAGCCGCGACCGGGATGTCGCGCGGCGCCCCCGCCGCCGGGGCCGCGTTGCGCGGTTCCCGGGGGAAGAGCGCGATCGCGAGCACCTCGTCGACGTTGTCCACGTACTCGAACTGCATGCCGTGGAGGATCCGCGGGTTGACCTGGATGACGTCCCGCTTGTTCAGCCTCGGCAAAATGATCGTCTTGATGTTCGCCTGGCGGGCGGCCAGGACCTTCTCCTTGACGCCTCCGATCGGAAGGACCTCGCCGCGCAGCGTGATCTCGCCCGTCATGGCCACGTCCCGGTGGGCGAGCCTCTGGGTGAATGCGGAGATCATGGCCGTCGCCATCGTGATTCCGGCCGACGGGCCGTCCTTGGGGATCGACCCCTCCGGCACGTGCACGTGCACGTCGTGAGTCTCGAAAAAATCGTCCGCGATGCCGAGATCCGCGGCGTGCGCGCGCGCGTAGGACATGGCCGCCTGCGCGGACTCCTTCATCACGTCTCCGAGCTGTCCGGTCAGGCGCAGGCCGCCCTTCCCGCGGACCGCGAGCGCCTCGATGAACAGGATGTCTCCGCCGACCGACGTCCACGCGAGCCCGGTCGCGACGCCGATCTCGTCCTTCTTCAGGAGCTCGTCCGCGAAGTGCTTGACGGGGCCGAGCATCTTTTCGACGGACGCGGAGGTCACCCGGTAGCGGCGGTTCTTCCCCTTGGCGACGGCGACGGCGACCTTGCGGCAGACGGCGCCGATCTCTCTCTCCAGGTTCCGGAGGCCGGCCTCGCGCGTGTACGCCTCGATGATCTTCTCGACGCCCGAGTCGGTGAATTCGAGGTTCCCCTCGCTGATCCCGTTTTCCTCGAGCTGCTTCGGGATCAGGTGACGCCGGGCGATGGCGCGCTTTTCTTCCAGCGTGTAGCCCGAGAGGCGGATGACCTCCATCCGGTCGAGAAACGCGGGCTGAATGGGATCCAGGATGTTCGCGGTTGCGATGAACAGGACCTTCGAGAGGTCGTAAGGAACCCCCAGGTAGTGATCGCGGAAGGAAAAGTTCTGCTCGGGGTCGAGGACCTCGAGAAGGGCCGAGGAGGGATCGCCGCGATAGTCCGCGCCGATCTTGTCGATCTCGTCGAGCATGAAGACCGGGTTGGACGTTCCCGCCTGGTGGATCCCCTGGACGATGCGGCCGGGCATCGCCCCGACGTACGTGCGCCGGTGCCCGCGGATCTCGGCTTCGTCCCGGACGCCTCCGAGCGACAGCCGAACGAACTTGCGGTCGAGGGCGCGGGCGATGGAGCGTCCCAGAGACGTCTTTCCCACGCCGGGCGGCCCGACGAAACACAGGATCGGCCCCTTGAGCGATTTCTTCAGCGCGTGAACCGCGAGGTACTCGATGATCCGTTCCTTGACCTTCTCGATGTCGTAGTGGTCCTCGTCCAGGATCTCGCGGGCGCGGTCGATGTCGGCGGAGTCCTCCGACATGTTTCCCCACGGCAGCCCCGTCAGCCAGTCGAGGTACGTGCGGATGATCGCGGTCTCGGCTGAATCGGGATGGCTCCGTTCGAGCCTCTTGATCTGTTTCTCGATCTCGGTTGCCGCCTCCTGAGGGATCTTCTTCTCGCCGACCAGCTTGCGGAAGGTGGCGACGTCTTCCGACATCTCTTCGCCTTCCCCGAGCTCCTGCTGGATGGCGCGCAGCTGTTGACGGAGGTAGTACTCGCGCTGAGACTTGTCCATCTCGCCGCGCGCCTGAGACGAGATCTCCTGCTGCATCGTGAGCACGGTGATTTCTTTGCTCAAGCTGTCATTGACCAGCCGCAGTCTCTCGATCGGGTCGGTGGACTCCAGGACCTTCTGCGCGTCCTCGAGCTTCAGATCCAGGTTCGAGGCCGCCAGATCCGCGAGCCTCGCGGGATCGTCGAGATTCGCCGCGATCACCATGACTTCGGGCGAGATGTTCTTTCCCAGGGAGACCGACTTCTCGAGATTCTGCTTGACGCTCCGCAGGAGCGCTTCCTGCTCCGGCGGGAGGACCTTCGGTGTCGGAGGCTCCTCGAGCTTCGTGATCTTCGCCTTCAGGTACGGCTCCTCGGCGAGGAAGGAGTCGACGCGGGCCCGGGAAAGCCCTTGCACGAGCAGGCGGATGCGGCCGTCGGGGAGCTTCAGCATGCGCATGATCGCCGCGACCGTCCCGACCGGAAAGAGCTCTTCCGGGCGCGGCGTCTCACTCTGCGCGTCGCGCTGGGCGACGAGCATGATGATCCGCTGCTCCGCGAGGGCCGCGTCCACCGCGGTGATCGACTTCTCCCGCGAGACCGACAACGGGAGAATGATGAACGGGAACACGACCACGTCCTTCAGGGGGAGGACGGGGAGGATGTCCGGAATGGGAAGCTCGTGTTCCCTCTCGGCGGCGACTTCTTTTTCTTCCGTTTCAGGCATGGTTCAGAAATTCCGTTCTGTCCTCAGTCGGAGACTCGGGGGTTACGGCAGTTGAAAATCAGCAAAGAGACCGCCTCATTCCCGCCGCTCTTCTTCGGCGCGGACGGGGATCTCGGTTTCCTTCTCTCTCTGGTCGGGGACGTGGGGGAGCACGATCTCGAGGAGCCCTTCCTTCAGCTGCGTTTTCGCCTGGTGCGTGTTGACCGCGCGGGGGAGGGCGACGGATTTCACGAACCCGCCGAAGTAGCGCTCCATGCAGAAGAACCGGATGCCCTCGCGCGAGCGCGTGCGGCCCTTCTTGGTGCCGCGGACGGTCAGGACCCGTCCGCGGACGGTGACCCGCACGTCTTCGGCGTCCACTCCGGGGACCTCGATCAGGATGCGAAGCTTCTGTCCGTCGTCCATGACGTCGACGTTCGGGTCCCAGGACGTGGCCGTCGCGGCGCTTCCCTGGTTGCTCTCGACGAACGTCGCGAACAACCGGTTCAGCTCGCTCTGAAGCCGCGAGAGCTCGACCATCGGTCCGTAAAACTTGCCGGAGCGTCTCATACGCGGTTTTCTCCTATCCGGAGGTCTTCGTTTCGGCGCGGCCGATCAGATCCTTCAGCTCGTGGAGAAACTCATCCACGTCTTCGAACTTGCGGTACACCGAAGCGAACCGGACATAGGCGACCTTGTCGAGCTCCCGCAGCCTCTCCATGACGACGGATCCGATCTGGCTCGTCGCGATCTCCCGCTCCTCCGAGTCGTGCAGGCGCGTTTCGATCTCGTCGACGATGGCGTCGAGCTTCGCCGGCGCGACCGGCCTCTTCTCGACGGCTTTGACCAGGCCCCCGCGAAGCTTCTTCCGGTCGAAGCTCTCTCGCCGGCCGTCGTTCTTCACGACCATGTACGGGATCTCCTCGATAGTCTCGTAGGAGGTGAAGCGGCGGCCGCAGGAGACGCACTCGCGCCGGCGCCGTATGACCTCTCCATCGCGACCCTCGCGGGAGTCCACGACCCGGTCGTCTCCTCCTCCGCAGAACGGGCAACGCATCTGGTGGAAGAGTATCGCGTGAAATGGCTTCCGGCCATCGTCAGCGCGGCTCACCGCTCCGGCTGGCGGGAGCTTCCCCGGCCGTCGACAACGCCGTGTCCCGCGCCGGCGCCGCCAGGAGAAACACGAGGCCGATCAACGTGATCGGAACGAAGGAGATCGCGTGCGCGAGCAGCGCCACCGCGGAAGCCGTGGCGACGGGCACGCCGTAGAAATACGTCAGAGCGAACTGGACCGCCACGTGGTACGAGCCGAGCCCTCCCGGGGTCGGGACCATGAGGCCGAGCACGGCGAACGTCGTCACGACGAACGCGGCCGCGAACGGGAGCGGGAGGTGGAAGGCGCGGAAAAGAACCGCGACCTGCACGTTGATCACGAACCACATCGCGAGAGATCCGGCCGCGACGAGCAGGAAGAGGGCCGGGTCACGCAGCGTCGCGAAGCCGTCGATGAACGAGCCGGCAAATGCGCGCAGCCGCGGCTGCAGTCTCTCCGGCAGTCGCGCCCACACGAGCTCCAGAAACGCTTCCGTTCTCGCGCGGGCAAATACGGCGAAGACGACGACCCCGACCGCCGTGATCATGAACACCGCCGGCAGAGCGAGCTGCTGAAGGCCTCCGGAGCGGGGGAGGCCGACCGCCATCGCGAAGGCGAAGAAGACGACGACGGAGACGCCGTCCAAGACCCGCTCGAGGACGATCGAGGCGAGAAGGGGCGAGAAAGGCAGCCGCCGGGATCGCGCGAGAAAGGCGGGCCTCAGAACTTCCCCGACCTTGCCCGGCAGGTTGTTCGCGGCAAAGCCGACGGAGGTCGCCGCAAAGGCGGGCAGAAAGGGGACCTTCCCGACGGGGCGCAGCAGCCAGGTCCAGCGGACGGCCCGGAGCGCGAACGTCGAGATCGCGATGGCCGTGGACAGGACGAGCCAGCCGACCGACACGGAGGAGAGGGCGGCGGCGAGCTCCCGGAAGCGCACCTGCCGGAGGAAGAGGGCCAGGAGGATTCCGGCCAGCAGGAGCGAAACCGCGACCTGTGCCGTCCTCGATTTCCAGAAGGCCGGCACCTTGTTTACGCGGCCATCCGGATCACGCGGCGCTTCCCGGGCAGGGACCTGCGTCGGGACGGAGCGGCGCCGCACCGGCCGCGCCGGGCCTTGGCCGGGCGAGCTGAAAGCGAAGCGAAAACCGGCGGAGAAGAGACGGGCTGGAGCATGGCTTCGCGTCAGGTTTTAGCATTTCAGAACCCCTTTTGCCTAAAAAAATGAGGCGAACATCTTCGAACACTTGACTTTCCGATGAAATTTGACCATTCTTTTCTTACTTTTTCGGGAGGTTTGCGAAATGAAGACGGCGCCCAGGCATCTGGCGCTTCTGGCGGTTGCCGGTCTGTTCGTGTGCGCGGCGGCAGGCGCACAGCCGATCGGCGTTATCGACGAGCCCACGGCAGGGCAACGAGTCTCCGGCGTCGTCCGGGTCGCCGGATGGGTGCTCGACTTCAACAAAGTCGATCGCATCGACCTCTTCGTCGACGGCAATTCCCTCCCGACGAACACCGCGGACTTGAACCTTCCCCGCATCGACGTGTTGAACGCGTTTCCGAATTACGCGAACAGCGCGACGCCCAAGCCGGGGTACCTGACGTCGTTCTACACGAGGTCGCTGTCGAACGGGACGCACTCGATCACGGTGCGCGTCACCGAGTCCTCCGGCAGCGTGTTCACGCTCGGCCCCGTCTCGGTGATCGTCGACAATACGGTCAACCAGGCGCCCTTCGGATATATCGACACGCCGACGGACAACGCGGTCGAGGGGGCCAACGGCTCCTACCCGATCGTCGGATGGGCTCTGGACGATCAGGGCGTCGACCACATCGACTTTCTGGTCGACGGACAGATCGTCGCCGGAGCAGTCGGACGGCTGGGCGATGCGGGCGGCCGCGGCCGCAACGGAAACGCCACCGGCCAGACGGCGACCTACGGGACGACGCGGCCCGACGTCGCGGCGGCCTTTCCGGACGTGCCCTTCGCGATCTTCTCCGGGTTCGTTGCCAACGTCGACACGACCAAGCTCGTCAACGGCGTGCACGTGTTTTCCGTGCGCGTCACCGACTCGAGCGGAACGGCGCGCGTGATCGGCACTCGAACGGTACAGGTCATCAACAACGGCAGCAACCTGGCGCCCTTCGGCCGGATCGACTTCCCGCTGGACAAGGCGTCCCTGAACTGCACGCCCCCGTTCACGGTCGTTCCGCCTCCGAACGTCTGCCCCTCCCCGTGCTTCCCGCCGGGACCGACCGGAACGCCCGCGCTGCCGGTCTCTTTCTACAGCAACATCGTCAAGGGCTGGGCTCTCGACACCGGATCGCGGCTGGACAAGGGCCAGGTCGCTTTCGTCGAGCTGCTCCTGGACGGCCAGCCGATCGCCAACAGCCGCCGCGACTGCGTCCAGCTCGGCGCCGCGCTCTTGAACTGTTACGGCGTGAACCGTCCCGACGTCGCCCGCGCCTATTCGGGGTACGTCAATGCCGATAACGCGGGGTTCAATTTCGCGTTCGCTCTCCAGCAGAACCCGTCGACGGGCCTGCTCGAGGTGGTCATCCCCGCGGCGGTGGGCGGTTCCCAGGTCACCGGCTTCACCAATTCCGGAAAGCACACGCTCGCCCTTCGCGTCGGGGACGACGAGGAGACGGTGATCCAGATCGCGGCGATGTCCGTCGACGTCCTCTGCGACCTTTCGGACACCGATCCGGACAGGCCCGCATTCGGATACATCGACATGCCCTACGAGTTTCAGTTCATCGACAAGATGTTCCTGGTGTCCGGCTGGGCGTACGACTACGACGGCGGAATCTCCCGGCTCGAGCTCGACGTCGACGGACAGGTGCTGGCGATCCTGGATGTGCCGACCGGGACGTACGGGCTCTTCCGCCCCGACGTGCCGGACAACGACATCCGCGTTCCGACGCCGGACGTCGGGTTCTTCTTCCCGCTCGACACGACTCACATGAGCGACACCGAGCACGATCTGGTGATCTACGCCTTCGACAACCGGTTCTCCGGCGCAAGACGCAGCGAGATCGGCCGCCGCAAGTTCGTCGTCCTGAACAATTCCGTGATCAAGAACTGACGAATCCCTCGCCCCTTCTTTCAGCCCCGCCGCGAGGCGGGGCTTTTTGTTGAACGGGCGGCGGGACCGGGAGGCTGGGGGAGACGGGAAACGGGAAACGGGAAACGGGAAACCTAACCTGCCGAATATTCCCGTTTCAACCCGATTCGTTTTATCGTTAACCTCGCAACTCTCAACTCAACCTCCCCGCGCTCGACGCTGAACCCGGGCTATGCGTACTCATCCGATCCCTGAACCCACAGAAACGACTGCAGGTCGATCATGTCGCGCGGCCGCAGGTCCTTCAGGTCCCGCCGCACCCGGCCGGCGAATTCGAGGAGGCTCTCGTACGTCTCCCAGTTCGGCCTGGAGCCGTAGGTGAATTCGAACCCGTACCGCTGCGCGGCGACACGGGTGACGTTGGGCTTCAGGAAGATGTGGCGGTCGGGCTGCGCCAGGAACCCGAAAACGGTCAGGACCGGCCACGTGAGCACGCGGGTCTGGCGTCTCGGGAGGGAGCGGACGACTTCGCTCCAGCGCGCGAAGCCCTCCGGCGGGGGGCCCTGCCGCCCGTGCAGGAATTCGTAGAGTCCCTCCGCGAACAGGCGCGCGCCTTCGGCCGGCTTGACGGCGTCCCGCAGCGCCATCTTTTCGAACGAGAAGAGAAGGTTGGTCTTCGATTCGATCCGCACCGCGTGGGCGGCGACCTCCTCGACCCTGCCCGCCTCGAGCAGCGACCGGAACCGTTCCGGGCCCAGGACTTCCAGCCACTGCGCGTGCGCGGCCGCCTTGTAGTTGCGCTCCCAATCGAGGTACGTCTCGTCCCGAAACCCGCCCGGGAAGAAGCGGAGGAATTTGCGCCGGCACCGCCGCGCGCCCGCGGGAAGGGAAGGCGTTTCCGCCGCGCGTCGCGTCCGGGTCCTGGCGCGCAGTGCCTCCGGGAAAGCCATGCGCGAGGCGGTGCAGGGATCGGGCCATTCGAGGAAGCTGTCAGCTATCAGCTTTCAGCTCCCAACCATTCGGGACTCCGCCAGGACGATGCGTCCGCTGACCAGGCGTGGGG
>JALYUA010000279.1 GCA_030854005.1 Acidobacteriota bacterium | reverse complement strand
GGAGCGAGCGGTCGCCGGTGAGCCCCAAACGGTCGAAGCGGACGGCGGCTCCGGAGATCGCGTCCCGGATCCGGTCGGCGGGATGCGCGAGCTCCTCGGGAAGGAAGGGATCCCGATCGGGGTCCCTGTCGGCGGCGAGCCTGTCCGCAAAACCCGCGATCTCCTCGTCCACCGCCGCGGGCTCGAGCACGGCCAGGACCGCGCCGGCGGCGTGATCGAGCCAATTGGCGGGCATCGGGGAGACGGCGGGGGCGAAGACCACGCGCTCGACCTCGGAGGGATAGCGGCCCAGGCGCTCCGTCAGCATTTCCCGCTCTTCGTCGGATTCCCGGGCGACGGCGAAGGGGGGCAGGACGACGGATTCCAGCCGCTCGCGCGACCGCTGTGTGTCGGGGTCGAACACGCGGATGGATGCGACGCGGTCCCCGTCGAGCTCCACCCGCACGGGCAGGTCGCGATCCGGCGCGAACACGTCGAACAACCCGCCGCGCACCGCGAGGTCCCCTGTCTCGACCACGAGATCGGACCGGCGATACCCGACGGCCGTGAGCCGCGCGACGAATCGCGGCAGCGAGATCTCCTCGCCCTGGGAAAGTGACAGCAGGAGCCCGCCGAAAATTTCCGGCGAAGGCAGCCGGGCGAACAGAGATCGCGCGGGCAGCACGACGGCGCGGACCGACGCCGGCTCCCGCAGCGCCGAGAGGAGGCCGAACTCGTCCCGCCGCGCCTTCAGGGAGGGCGGGATCCGTTGATAAGGCGTCAGCGTGGGCGCGGGCGCGTGGAAAACGCGGGACACGCCGGCCGCGACGAGATCGCCCGTGAGCGATTCCGAGGCCTTCTCGTCCGGGACGACGATCGCGAGCGGACGCCCGAGGTCTCGCGCGAGGGCCGCCAGCAGGATGCCCGGGAGAGCGCCCCCCGCTCCCGCCACGACCGGCCGCTCGCCGCGGCGAACGCGTGCGAGCAGATCGACGTACGAAGGAAATCCCGAGACGAGATCCGCGAGCATGGCGTCGAGTGGCCGCGTGTTACGCGCGGTCGACCGGGCCGGCGGTCCGCGCCGACAGCATCGGCGAGAGCTCGCGAAGACGCCGCACGGCCGCCGTGGTGGCGGCGACCGCGAAGTCGATCTCCTCGGCGGTCGTGAAGCGGCCGAGCCCGAACCGGATCGAGGCGTGCGCGAGGTCGTCGTCGACGCCGACAGCCTTCAGAACATGGGACGGCTGCAGCGACGCCGAGGTGCACGCGGACCCGGACGACACCGCGACGTCCTTCATCCCCATCAGCAGGGCCTCGCCCTCGACGCCCGCGAAGGAGAGATTGAGATTTCCGGGCAGCCTCCGCTCGGCTTCGCCCTGCGCGAGGGCGCCGTCGGCCTCGATCGCCGGCAGGGCCGCTCCGTTCACCGTCACCTCCGGCAGCGCGCCGAGGATTCCGTCGAGGAGACGCGCGCGCAGGGCCCTCAGACGGTCGGCTTCGGAATCGCGCTCGGAGACGGCGAGGTGAGACGCCCTGCCGAGCGCCACGATGCCCGGGACGTTCAGGGTGCCCGACCGAAGTCCGCGCTCCTGGCCGCCTCCGACGAAGAGCGGCGCCAGCCGGACGCGGGGGTTCCGGCCCCGGACGTAGAGAGCGCCGACGCCCTTCGGCGCGTAGATCTTGTGCCCGGAGACGGAGGCGAGATCCACTTTCATCGTCTCGACGTCGAACGGGATCTTTCCGAACCCCTGCACCGCGTCGGTGTGGAAGAGGACTCCGCGGCTGCGGCACACCGCGCCGATCTCCGCGATGGGGTGCACCGTCCCGATCTCGTTGTTCGCCAGCATCAGCGTCACGAGCAGGGTACGGTCCGTCAGGGCCTCCGCGACGGACTCCGCGGAGATCCGTCCGGTCGCGTCGGGATCCAGATACGTGACGCGGAAACCCTCCTTCTCGAGCGCCCGGCAGACGTCGATCACCGCGTGGTGCTCGGTCTTCCCGGTGACGACGTGATCGCCCTTCTGGCGGTAAGCGCGCGCGACGCCGAAGATCGCGAGGTTGTTCGATTCGGTGGCTCCGCTCGTGAAAACGATGTCCTTGTCCGCCGCATTCATGGCGGAGGCGACCTGGTGGCGCGCCTCGTCGACCGCCGCCTCCGCTTCCCATCCGAAGACGTGGCTGCGCGAGCCCGAGTTGCCGAACGCCGTCGTCAGGTACGGCAGCATCGCGTCGAGCACACGGGGATCGACGGGGGTCGTCGCGTGATTGTCGAGATAAATGGGCAGCTTCATAGAGTGGGGCCGGCCGAAAGAGGAGCGTACCGTTTTTCCCCCGCGTGGTGGAAACGCGCTCGCCCGACGGGGTATTTCGCGAGCGAATCGAGGGATAATCCATCCAGGCGATGTCCTCTCTTCCCAGCACCGAGACTTCTTTTTCCTTTTCCTCGCCCCGGCCGAAGGTCCGCCTCGTCAACGCCTTCGCGCGCCCCTTCGAGAACGTCGTCGCGACCGCGCGAACCTGCTACTCGGCGAAGGGCATCGTGACCGAGGACCAGGCCTCCGCCCGGCCCGAACGCCGCGACGCGCTGGCCCGCTCGATCTACGGCGCCGGCCACCACACGACCTTTCAGCACGCGCACTTTCAGTTCGCGATCGAGAACGTGTCGCGGCAGTTTCTCTGGAGCTTTCTCCACAGCCACCCGTTTTACAACTCCGAGCAGGTGTCCCAGCGTTACGTCGAGGTGAAGTCCGGGCAGTACGCGGTCCCGCCGATGCTCCCGGCCGAGCGCGAGATCTTCGAGGCCGCGGCGAGGAGGCAGCAGTCGGCATACGAACGGCTCACGGCGATCCTGACCCCGCTGGCCGGAGAGCGCTACTTCGGGATCTTCCCGGGCCGCACGCGCGGCGACGGCCGGGCGAAGTTCGCCGGGGCGGTCCAGAAACGGGCGCAGGAGATTGCCCGATACGTGCTGCCCGTCGCGACGTTCGCGTACCTTTACCACACGGTCTCGGGCATCACGCTCTTCCGTTACTGGCGGCTCTGCGAGTCATCCGACGCGCCCACGGAGCAGCGGGAAGTGGTCGGGCAGATGGTCGAGGAGGTCCTCCGCCACGATCCGCTCTACCGCGGCGTCCTCCAGGATCCGATCCCTCTCGACGAGACGCCCGAGTACGCGCTCTTCGCCGCACAACGGGACTCTCCCGTGCGGACGGAAGGCGGCGCGGCTTCGAGCCGCGCGTTTCGCGAGGAGTTCGACCGCGAGCTCGACGGCCGAGTGTCCCGCCTCGTCGACTGGAAGGCCAACAACGAGGAGCTGCTCGCGTCGGCGGTCCGGGAGGTCCTCGGCCTGCCGCGGGCCGCCCTCTCGGACGGCGACGCGATCGTTCTCGCTCTCGACCCGGCGAAAAATCCGCTCCTCGGAGAGACCCTGACCCTCACGACGCACGGGAAGCTCTCCCGCGCGCTCTTTCATCCTTCGTACACGTTCCGCAAGAAGCTCTCCCACACCGCCGACAGCCAGGACCAGCGGCACCGAATGACGCCCGCGTCGCGCCCGGCGCTTCCCGCGTACCTGACCGAGGAGCCGGACTACGTCGTGCCGATGCTCGTCCCCGACGTGCCGGAGGCGGCGGAGCTCTACCGGCGGACGATGGACGAATCGTGGGAGGCGATCGGGCGCCTGCGCTCCCGGGGCGTGGCGGACGAATACGCCGCGTATCTTCTTCCGAACGCGGTGTCGATCCGCTTCACCGAGTCCGCGGACCTGTTGAACCTCCACCACAAGTTCGCGATGCGGCTTTGCTACAACGCCCAGGAAGAGATCTGGCGCGCGTCCCTCGACGAGGCCCTCCAGATCCGCGACGTCAATCCGCGCATCGGCCCGTGGCTCCTTCCACCGTGCACGCTCCGCCACCACGCGGCCGTTCGCCCGGTCTGCCCCGAAGGCGACCGCTTCTGCGGCGTCACCGTCTGGAAGCAGTCCGCCGAAAACTACCGGCGTCTGCTCTAAACGTCGGCCGCGAGCCGGTTCTCGGGTTCGCCGCCGCGCCGCGACCGATCGGAAAAAATCCGCATGTGAAATCCCCGTTTTCAGGCCTGAAAACAGATCGGCGAGAGATTTTCCCCCGCTCCTACCCGGCACATTTGTTGCTACTTTTGAGACTCGTCCGGCGCAACGCAACTCGTCTCTTCATCTGGGAAAACGCCCGGCACAAACGCTTTTCCTGAAAGGGGGAGACATGGTGGATCAGAATTTCGGCTATGGCCGGGATCGTGACCGGGAACGGGAGGAAGAGGAGCGCAGTCGCCGCGAACGCGGCCAGGGCCAGCCGGACTGGCGGCCCGGTCAATCCGCCCAGGGTAGCGACTCATCCAACTGGGGCTCGTCCCAGGGATCAGGCCGAAACGGCTCGCCCGCGTACGGAACCTCCGGAGGTTCCGGGGGCTACGGGTACGGCGGCGGATCGAGCTTCGGCAGCGGCTCGCCGGCGGCGGGTTCGGGCTCTCAGGGCGGCTACGGCTCTGCCGGCGAATATGGATCGCAAGGCTCCTTCGGCGGAGGATCGGGCTCCAGTTTCGGCGGCGGATCATCGGGCTATGGCTCTCAGGGGAATTACGGCTCCCAGAATTACGGCTCCCAGAATTACGGCTCGCCGAATTACGGGTCTCAGAGCTCGCCGGGTTATGGCTCGCAGGGGTCATCGGGCCCCCAGGGATCATCGGGCTATGGCTCCCAGGGATCTCAACAGTTCGGCTCTCAGGGCGGATATGGCGGCGGTTCCTCCGGCGGCTCTGGCTCGCAGGGCGGGTTCGGCTCCGGGTACGGCTCTTACGGCGCGACGCAGGGGTTCGGTTCTGGAAGCAGCGGCTCGCAGGGCGGCTATGGCTCGTCCGGGACCTACGGCTCTCAGGGCGGATACGGCGGCGGTTCCTCCTCCGGATACGGATCGCAGGGCGGCGGCATGTCTGGCGGCGGGCAGGGCTACGGGCAGACCGGCGGCGGGTCGTCGTTTGGCTCCGGCAGCTCCCAGCCGTACGGCTCGCAGGGAAGCCCCTGGGGCTCTTCGCAGGGTTCCGGCGGCGGATACGGCCAGGAGACTCCGCAGCGCGGACGCTTCAGCGGCCGCGGCCCGAAGGGCTACACGCGTTCGGATGAGCGCATCCGCGAAGACGTCAGCGAGCGCCTCGAGCAGCACGCGGACATCGACGCCTCGGACATCGAAGTCCGGGTGGAGAGCGGCGAGGTCACGCTCGAAGGGACGGTCGATGAGCGCCGCACGAAGCGGATGGCGGAAGAGGCCATCGAGAACGTCAACGGCGTGAAGGAAGTCCACAACCGGCTCCGCGTGAAGCAGGGGATCCTGAGCTCCCTCTTCGGCGGCGACGACGACAAGGACAAAGACAAGGACGAGAAGGAGCGGAACCGGGACAGCCAGAGCATGCGGTCGGGATCGAGCTCCGGCTCGGGAGCGGCCTCGAGCGGCATGTGGGGCGCGGGCTCCGGCTCCTCCGGGTCCATGGGTTCCAGCGGATCCGGCGGAGCCAGCGGATCCACGGCGCTCGGCTCCGGCAGCGGAGAGACGACAGGGACCTCGGGAACCCCGAGCACCACCTCTACGAAGGGCTCGGAGAGATAACGATCGGTGAGGCCGGCGCGAGCCGGTGTCAGGCCGCCCCGGGCAAAAAAAAGCGCCCGGGGCGCTTTTTTTAGCTCTCAGCCGTCAGCTCTCGGCTTTCAGCGACCCGTTTTTCGCGTTTCCCGGCGGTGCCTTCCGGCGGACGGAGAGCGTGAGCTCGAACCGCGCGACCGGCTCGTCTCCCGAGAGCTCGGGGACCGTCGCGACGACCCGCACCGGAAGGTTCTCGCGCTCCCCGCTCGCCTCCGCGCGGTCCAGGAGCTCGCGAATTTCCTTCCCCTGTTCGCACGCGAAATCGACCGCTCCCTCCGCCCGCCGCAGGAACTCCGCCCGCGCGTCCTTGAAGATCACCGAGATGCGGCCCCCGCGCTCGCGGAGGAGCCGGAAGCCGAGAAGCGCGGCGGCGGCATCCGCGCCGGAGCAGAGCACGCCAAAATACATCGACCCCAGGTGATTGCGCGTCCGGCGCGTCAAGGGAACCCGCAGGACACACCGGTCGCCGTCCATGGCAATCACGGTCGGCCGGATCCACGCAAGCAGGCGAATGTGCCGCCACGCCCAGGCCCGGAGAGCCATCGTTTCGCGGAAGGACATCGCGCGATGGTATGGCTTGTTGAGGCGAGCTCGCTCCGGTTGTCGCTCGGCTCCCGGCTCCCGTCCGCCTCCCGCCTCCCGCCTCCCGACCCGCAGGTTGCACTACACTCTCGCCAAAAAGGGAGCAACCGATGACTCTCGTCCCGCGTGCCGCGCTGGCTGCGCTCCTTCTCGCCTCCTCCGCGCTCGGCGCGAAGCTCCCGACCCCATCCGAGAGCGTCGGGTTTCAGGTCGGGGCGGACCGGCAGCTGGCCGACTACCGGCAGATCGCGACCTACTTCAAGGCCCTCGCCGCCGGATCGCCGCGCGTGAAGATCGAAGTCCTCGGAAAGACCACGCTCGGCGAGGACATGTTCATGGCGGTGATCTCTTCGGAGGAAAACATCCAGAACCTGCCGCGTCTGCGGGAGATCTCCCGCCGGCTCGCGGATCCCCGCGGGCTCTCCGAGACGGACACCGCGGCGCTCTCCCGCGAAGGCAGACTGATCCTGCTGATCACCTGCAACATCCACTCGACGGAGATCGGCGCGTCGCAGATGGCGATGGAGTGGGCGCACGCTCTCGCGACAGCGAACGACCCCGAGACACGGCGCCGCCTCGACCGCGTGGTGCTGCTCCTCGTCCCGTCGCTCAACCCGGACGGCCAGATCATGGAGACGGAGTGGTACCGGAAGAACCTCGGGACGAAATTCGAGGGCAGCCGCATGCCCTGGCTGTACCACCACTACGTCGGCCACGACGACAACCGCGACTGGTACATGCTCACCCAGAAGGAAACGAAGGCGATGACCCGCGCGGCGTACCACGAGTGGTTCCCGCAGGTGTGGCTCGACGAGCACCAGATGGGCTCGACCGGGCCGCGAATCTTCGTGCCGCCGTACGCCGATCCCGTGGACACCGACATCCATCCCCTCGTCTGGCGCGAAGTAAACCTGATCGGCTCGAACATGGCGCTCCGGATGGAGCAGGCCGGCAAGTCGGGGATCATCTACGGCTTTTCTTACGACGCGTACTGGCCGGGCGGGACGAAGAACACGGCCTGGTACAAGAACATCTCCGGGCTTCTCACCGAGGTGGCGTCCGCGCGTCTGGCGACGCCCGTCACGATCTCGCCGGGCGAGCTCGCCGGCGGGCGCAAGGGGCTCGTCGAGTACGTCCCCCAGACGAACTTTCCGAATCCATGGCCGGGCGGGACGTGGCGGCTGCGCGACATCATGGATTACGAACGCATTGCCTCGGACGCCATTCTGGAAACCTGCGCCGACCGGAAGGAGGATTTCCTTCGCGACATGGCGGCGCGCGCCCGGACGTCCATCGCCGCCGCGGGCCCGAAAGACGCCTTCCGGATTCCGGCGTCTCAACGCGACCGCGCGACCTCGCTCCGGCTGGCGCAGCTCATGGTCGACCACGGCGTCGAGGTCAGGACCGCCGGCAACGGCGACGTCTGGATCCCTCTCGCGCAACCCTACGGGCGGTTCGTCACGGAGATGTTCACGACGCAGCGGTATCCCGAGGTGAAGCTCGTTCCCGGCAAGGACATCGTCCGACCATACGACGTGGCGGCGTGGTCCCTGCCGCTGATGATGGGCGTCGAGGTGGAGCGCGGCGCTCTTCCGGAGGGACTCAAACCCTTCGCGATGCCGCCGGCGGCCTCGCCTTCGAGCGCCGGTGCATACGCCCTCGCGCCGGGAAGCGCCGAGAACGCGAAGGCGGTCAACGCGGCCCTGCGCGGAAAGGGATCGGTCTCGATACTTCGCGCCGGGTGGAAAGAGGGCGGGCATGACTGGCCGGCGGGAACGGTGATCCTGGACGGCGCGGCTGCGAAGTCGGCGTCGAGCGCGGTCGCGCCCGGCGTCGCGTGGACGCCCGTCGCGGGAGCGCCTGCGGGCGCCGAGAAGCTCACCGCCCCTCGCGTTGCCCTCTACAAGCCGTGGGCCGCTTCGATGGACGAGGGTTGGACGCGCTGGGTCCTCGAGCAGTACGGGTTCGAGCCGAAGAACGTCGACAACAAGACGATCCGCGCCGGCAAGCTCCGGGAATCCTTCGACGTCATCGTCCTGCCCGACGTCGACAAAGAAGTCATCGAGAAGGGCAAGCCGAAAGTCGAAGAGGGCGCGATGAAGTATTTCGCCGAGTTGCCGGCCGATTACGCCGGCGGGCTCGAGAAGGAGGGCTCGAAGGCTCTCCGGGACTTCGTCGAATCCGGCGGGACGATCGTCGCCATGGCAGGATCGTCGGACTTCGTCCTGGAAGAATTCAACGTCCCCGTTCGGAACACGCTCGCCAAGGTGAAGGCGGAGGACTTCGGTCTGCCGGGCTCCATCCTGCGGGTGCACGTCTCTCCGCACCCGGTCACCTACGGTCTCCCCGAGGAAGCGGCCGTGTTTGCCGACGCGCCGATCGCGTTTCAAACCGCGGTCCCCGGCGCCGAGATGGAGCGCTGGGTTCTCGCCTCCTATCCGGCGGACGGCCGCGACATCCTCCTCTCCGGCTGGATTCGCGGCGAGGAACGCCTCGCCCGCCGCGCGGCGGCGGTGGCGATGACGTATGGCAAAGGGCGGCTCGTCCTGCTCGGTTTCCGGGCCCAGCATCGGGCGCAGACTCACGGCACGTACCCGTTTCTCTTCAACGCACTGTACTGGTCGGTGGCCAGATGAGACGGCGCGTGGCATTAGAGGCACGAGAAATGCTCCGGAGCCCTGCGTGAGACGGATCCGGCCGTGAAGCGATTGACGCTCCTCTGCGCCGCGGCCGCGGC
>JALYUA010000285.1 GCA_030854005.1 Acidobacteriota bacterium | reverse complement strand
GACCACCTGCGTGTAAAGCGCGTTGGTCCAACGCCGCTAGGGTTGAAGGTTGGAGCGGGCAACCGGGTTCGAACCGGCGACATCCAGCTTGGGAAGCTGACGCTCTACCAACTGAGCTATGCCCGCGACGGCCTCGACTGTGACCTTCGCTCAGCAAGGCTACCCCAACCTTCAACCGGCCATCAAGACGGTCCGCCTCCATTTCGGATGCGTCAGGACGGATCCCGGAGCGCGATCCGGCCAGTGCACGGCGAAGCCTGCGAGTCAGAAGAGAGGATCCGCGATGGGTTGCTCGCGAAAGACGAAGATGCAGGAGCCCGTCATCTGCCCGACCTGGCAGCGCAGATCCACAGTGCGGGAGGAGGCGGTGCTGTTGACCAGTCTCACGCTCGTCCCTTGATAGGCATTCACCGCCTGAATCCCCGTCGGCGCCGAGACGATCGTCCACTGCGCGGCCCACATATCGTTGCTGCAGCCGGGCCCGGGGTTGGCGCAGAAGCTGAAGTTGGATGCCCCGACGTAGACGCTGGCAGCCATCGAGGCCGGCGCGCCTGTCACCGTGCTGACCACGGGGATCACGCCGACGACCTCGAACAGGGAATTGGCGAGGATAAAGGCGGACACAGTGGTCGTCACCGGATTTGCTGCCCCGGTCACGGCGATCGAACCGCCCAGAGTGATCCCGAAGACGGGCCCCGAGATCAGGAAGGCCATGGTCGCGAGACAGATCTTCATGGTTTGTCCTTTCTTGTTTCCGGGATTCTGCCACCTGGTTCCTGCCGACTCCTGCCGGCTCGCGCACGGCCTCCCGGACGAAGGGTCTGGCAAGAATGGCCTTCTGCGGACCGCAGGACTGCCCGTTCCCTCCTTCCTTTGCTCAGACTCTGGACAGCGCGGAGGCCCCCGCGTAAAATCCAATTTCTACCCCTGTACCGTATCTCATGAGGAATCCATGCCCGTCCCCGCCTCGCGCCGCGCCCGAGTCCTAATTTTCGCCTTCCTCGCGGTGCTCGTCGCGGGAGGGACGCCCCTTTTCGCGGCCTCTTACCTGCCGCTTTCAGACGCGGACCTCGCGAAAAAATCCCCCGTGATCGTGCGCGCCGAGGTCCTGTCCAGCCGCGTCTCGCACGCTCCGATCGGCGCCGGCGCGGACGGTCTCTTTACCCTGACGTCTCTGCGCGTTCTCGAAGCGCTGAAGGGATCGGACCTCTCCGCGGGCGACGTGTTCCGGGTGACCGTTCCCGGCGGCGTCGACGCGGGAACGGCTTTCTGGATTCCCGGCGCCCCGGAGCTTTCCCCGGGAAGCGACGTCGTGCTGTTTCTCTCGCGCCAGGGCGCGGCGGGACCGGACTACGCGCTCACCGAATTCGGGCTCTCGAAATTCGACCTCGTGCGCGACCGCGCCGGCCGCGGGTTCGCGGTGCGGCCCGTTTTCTCGGACGGTGAGGATGACCGGGCATCCCGCCGGCGGATCCTCCTTCCCGCTTCCGCGGACTCCGCGCCCCCCCGCTCTCTGAGGGACGCCGGCTCCTTCCTGGCGATGGTGCGGTCGGTCGCGGCGGGCGCGGCGGCGCCGGACGTTCTGTACGCGTCTCCGGACGGCGAGCTGCGCGATCCCGGCTCTTCTCCGTCCGGCGCCTCGAAGAAGCTGCTCTGGGTGAACATCGGCGGAGTGGAAGGCGGCGGCAGCCTCTTCCGCTGGTACTGGGACACGGGCCTCTCGCCGCAGGCGATCGTCTCCGCCAGCGGCGCTCAGACCGGACTCTCGGACGGATCCAATGGCGTTTCGGCCGTGCAGAACGGCGCCGCGCAGTGGAGCTCGGTTTCGGGCGCGACGGTGCGCTACAGCTTCACCTCCGGGTCCGCTCCCGTCGTCGTCAACCTGGACGTCACCAGCCAGCCCGGCGCCTGGACGGACCCGCTGTCGTGCGGGAGCGGGGGGATCATCGGCTACGGCGGCCCCGGCACCGCTCGCTCCGCGCCCGCCTACAAGGGGGAAAGCGGGTATTTCGCCGCAGCCTCCGGAAACGTCTGGATGCGAAAGGTGACCGGCGGCTGCTACTCCGCCGCGACATTCCGATCGGCGGTTCTCCACGAGCTCGGACACACGCTGGGGCTCGGACACTCCGACGACGGCCCGAGCAACCATTCGTCGACGAGCCTCTCCGACCGCAACGCCGCGGTGATGCATTCCGTGATTCCGTCCGCCCACCCCTCCTCTCCCCAGGCCGACGACGTCCAGGCGATCCAGTATTACTACGGCGGCGGCGGCGGGACGCCGGGGCCGGCGGGTCCTTCCGCTTCGTTCTCCTTCTCGCCGGACGCTCCCGTCGCGGGCCAGACGGTGGCCTTCACCGACGCGACCACCGGCTCCCCGGCGGCGTGGAGCTGGAACTTCGGGGACGGCGCCCTGGCGGCGGCGCAGAATACGAGCCACGTCTTCGCGGCGGGCACGTGGATCGTGACGCTCACCGCGAGCAACGCCGGTGGGTCGAGCGTCGCGTCGCGCGCGGTCACGGTGGCTCCCGCCGCGCCGTCCCCTCAACCGCCCCGCTCCGCGCTCGCTTTCGCGCCCGCTTCCCCGGCCGCCGGAGCTCCCGTGCAGTTCACGGACGCGTCGACCGACGCGCCGACGTCGTGGGAGTGGTCGTTCGGCGATCCGGCGTCGGGCAGCGCCAACTTCGCAGTGACGCGCAATCCCGCGCACACCTTCGCGTCCGCGGGGAACTACATCGTCGGGCTCACGGTGCGCAACGGCGCGGGATCGAACACGGCCACCGCCGCCGTAGTCGTGACCGCGTGCGGAGGCGGAGGCGCCCTGTGCTTGAATGGCGGTCGATTCCGGGTCCAGGCCGCGTGGCGCGTGCCGTCGCAGGGCACGAGCGGAAGCGGAACTCCCGTGGCGCTGACGCGAGACACCGGCTACTTCTGGTTCTTCACCAGCAACAACGTCGAGCTGATCGTCAAGGTCGTCGACGGAGGTGCGGTCAACGGCAAATTCTGGTTTTTCTCCGGCGCCCTCTCCGACGTCGAGTACACCGTGCAGGTGGCCGACACGTGGACGGGGGCCGTCAAGACCTACACGAACCCGCAGGGGACGCTGGCGAGCGCCGCAGACACCTCGGCGTTCGCCCCGGCGTCGTCGGACGCCGGCCCGCCGCCGGTTTCAGACGATCCTCCTGCGTCGTTTCTTCCCGCCGGCGGCGGATCGCTCGACGCCGCGGAGCCGGGCGCCGCCGGAACCGACGCGCCGTGCGTCGCCTCGCCCGCCGCGCTCTGCTTGAACGGCGGACGCTTCCGGGTCGAGGTCGCCTGGCAGGTCCCGTCCCAGGGATCGAGCGGCGCCGGGTCGGCCGTCCCACTCACCGCGGATACCGGATACTTCTGGTTCTTCTCCGCGAACAACGTGGAGCTCGTCGTCAAGGTCGTCGACGGCCGCGCCTTCAACGGACGGTTCTGGGTCTTCTCCGGCGCGCTCTCGGACGTCGCCTACACCGTCCGTGTGACCGACACGCAGACGGGAGCCGTTCGGACCTACGCCAATCCTTCCGGCCGGCTCTCGAGCACCTCGGATCTGGGCGCGTTCTAGGAAAGCCGGACTTCAGGAGCCGGACTTCATTCGCCGGATTGGGCGCGGGCCGCGCGCCGGAGCCGTAGCCGCGTCGCGATCGGCGGGAGACGCGTCTTGGCGAAGAGACGGTCGCCCACGAAGAGGATGGGGATCGCATCGCCGAACCGCGCCGCCAGATCGGGGAGCGAGTCGACGTCCACGATCTCCCACGAGTGCGGAATCCCCTCGAGCATCTCGTCCGCCTGCGCCCGGAGCCGGTCGCAGAGATGACAGCCGGGACGGGACAGCAGCCTCAGCCGCGTCACGAACTACCGGCGGCCGCCGGCGCTTCGGGCGCGCACCCATCGTCCGCCGAGTGCCGCGCCACCTGGTAGATGTAGTCGAAGCCCGACAGGATGGTCACCGTCGCCGCGGCGCCGAACGCGATCAAGACGACCGGATGCGGCCAGTTCCAGAGGTTGGCGCACAGGACGAAGAGCACAGTGATGATCAGCGTGACGGTGGTCACCTTTCCCAACCATGTCGGCGGGAACCTGCGCTTCGAGGAGGAGAGGATCAGGAGCAGGGCGACGGTCAGGAGAAGTACGTCGCGCGAGATCACGAGAAACGCGAGCCAGACGGGGACCTTGACCAGCGCGGGAAACGACGGGATGGTCAGAAAGAGATAGGAGCTCATCAGAAGGAGCTTGTCGGCGATCGGATCGAGATACGCGCCGAGCGCGGAGCGCATGTCGAATCGGCGGGCGAGGTAGCCGTCGATGCCGTCGGAGATCCCCGCGGCGATGAAGACGATCAGGGCAATCCCGAAGCGGCCCTGCGAGATCGCGTACAGAAAGAAAGGCAGCGCCGCGAGCCGCAGCAGCGTGATGAAGTTCGGAAGCGTCCACGGCCCCCGGAGGAGCACGCCCCGCGAGCCCTCATTCATCGGACACCGAGGCGGGCGAGGCGAGAGCCCGGATCCGGTCGAGAGCTCGGGTGAAGGCCGGGCCGCCCGGAGGACCGCTCTCTCCCTCTTTCCAGAAACCGCAGGCCTCCGCGGCGCGGATCGCGTCCGCGGCGCTCCGCCCCGCGTGGCCGCCTTCCTTTTCGAGACACGGAGCCTCGTCTCCGGGCCGCACGATCGCGAGAAGCCGCAGCAGGAGCCGCGAAGCCGCGCCGAGAGTCAGCGTCGAGTCGGGACTGCTCCGGTGCGTCTCGCGGTCCACCTCGAGAAGACCGAGCGCGAGCGCGCGCGTGAAGGCGCGGCTGTCGCGCCGGGAAACGGCGTCGCTCGCGATGATCCCCGAGGCGACGCGCGCCTCGCGGACCTCGGGAAACATCCACCAGACGAGGGACGCCGCCTTCGCGCGGCTCAGCCGCTCCGCACGCGCCGCCTCGCGCTCGGTGGGAGGCCAGTTGGCGACGCGAAACAGCAGCCGGGCCTCGTCCGCGCGCGCCTTGAGATTCGGGTCCGTCCGGGCGAGACGGTCGAACGCCCCGACGGCGACCGCGTAGTCTTCCTGTTCCATCGCGAGATCGCCGACACGCTCGCCCACCGCCGCGTTGTTCGGGTCCATGTCCCAGGCCTCCCGGTAGCGCTGGAGGGATTTTTCCGTCTGTCCGGCGGAGTTCTCGATCTCCGCCGCCAGGATCCGGATCGGGACCGACTCGGGCGCCACGTCGATCGCCGCCGCGATCCGGTCACGCGCCTCCGCCCAACGGTGCTCTTCTCCGGCCACGCGCGCCTGCGCCGCGAGGGCGTCCCGCGCCAAGAGCCGGAGCTCCTCCGCGCGCGCCGCGAGGCCGCCGCGTTTGCCGGGGCGCGCGAGGGCGCGGACGTAGAGCCGGTATCCCTCGGCGGGGCGGCCGCCGCGCCCGCGGGCTTCTCCGCACGCAACGAGAAGAGGAAGGGTCGGCTCGCCGGAGCTGAGCGTCTCGACGCACGCCGCGTCCGCCGCCTCGAACCGGCCGAGCAGGACCTGCGCGGCAATCCAGCCGATGTCGGCGGCTAGATGCGGCCCCCCGCCGCCGCGAGCCTCCTCGAAGGCGCGGGACGCCGCCGGCGCGTCGCCGGACGCGAGCGCCTCCCACCCCCGCTCGACGCCTTCGGGAAACGGCCCGGAGAGCTCCTCTCGCGGATCGAGCGGAAACGTGTCGCGGACCTGGACCTGGTGAGCCGTCGAGGCGCAGTGGAGGCTGATGGCGGCAACGGCGGCGAGGGCCGCCGCGCGAAGGGCAGGCAGCGGTCGCGGTGCGGCCGGCAGGCGGCGCGAAGAGCCCATTTTGCGCGGAGGGGACGGCGAGTGGTGGGAGTTGGGGCTCATGCGAACGCGGGTGGCGTTCGCCCGAGGCGTCTCATGGGCCGGGAGGAACGCTCTCCGACCGGATCGAGGCGATCGCGTGCTTGTAGATCATTTCTTCGCGGCCATCGACTTCCAACACGAGCGCGAACTTGTCGAAGCGGCGGAGGCGGCCCATCCGCTCCTCCCCGGACGTCAGTCGAACCGTGATCGCGATGTTGTCTTTGCGCAGGTTGTAGAAAAAGGAGTCCTGAACGTTGATCGGGGCCTTGTTCATCCGCTTCTCTCCGTCTCGTCCTCATCCAGGCGAGCGAGAGTTGCCGCCAGAGCGCGCTCCGGTGACAGCCACTCGACACCGCTCTCCCGCGCGAACCAGGTCCGTTGACGTTTGGCGAGCTGACGGGTGGCCGCCACGATTTTGTCTTCCGTCTCTCGCCGATCCGCCCGTCCGCAGACCCATTCCGCCACTTCCCGGTAGCCGATCGCAGAAAACGCCTGCGAATCGATCGGGACACCGTCTTCGAGCAACCGCCTGACCTCGCTGGCCCAGCCCGCGTCGAGCATCCAGGCGACTCGGTGGGCGATCCTAGCATAGAGATCCTCCCGCGGAGGTCGGATCCCGACCTTCACGACACGCCATCGCGCGGTCCAGCCGCCGCCCGTTCGAGGGCGATCGGACGGGCGCAGGCCCGTCGTCAGGAGGATCTCGAGGGCGCGCAGCGTGTAGCGGAGATTCGCGGGCGGGATTCGGCCCGCGGAGACCGGATCGTTCAACTGAAGGAATCGGTGCGCCGCCTCCGGACGCGGCCGGCCCCAGGCCGCGAGCGCGGTCCGAAGGGCGGGATCCATCTCCTCGGCGGGAGGGAGCCCTTCCAGAAGCGCCGACAGATAGAAGCCGCTTCCTCCGCAGAGAATCGGCAGCCTTCCCCGCCGCGCGATGTCGTCGATCCAGCCGCGCGCGTCACGGGCCCACCTTCCCGCCGAATAGGCCTCGCCCGGGTCGGCCACGTCGACGCCCCAGTAGGGAACCTCGCGGCGGCGATCGCGCGACGGCTTCGCCGTTCCGGCGTCGAGCCCGCGGTAAACGGCGAACGCGTCCGCCGAGACGATCTCCCCGTCCCGCTCGAGGGCCACCTCGTGCGCGAGATCGGATTTGCCCGATCCCGTCGGGCCGAGCACGATCAGCAGGGTCGCCGGCGCGATCCGCCTCAGGGGAGCTCCCGTTTGTGCACGCGCGTTCCTCCCGGAAAAAGCTCCAGAAGGATGTCGGAATCGAGGTCCGTGCGGAAGACCCGAACTCGCGCCGCCGCGAGGGAGGCCAGCGTCTCGGGAGCGGGATGCCCGAACCGGTTCTCCCGCCCGCAGGAGACGAGGGCCGCCCGGGGGGAGACGGCGGCGAGAAAAGAGGGCAGAGTCGAGCCGCGGCTTCCGTGGTGACCGACCTTGAGGACGTCGGCAGGCAGCCGCCCCCGGTCCGTCCTCAGGAGATCGGCCTCGGCGGCGGCTCCGGCGTCCCCGGTCAGGAGAGCGCGCCGGCCCTGGCGTTCGAACACGCCGACGGCCGACTGGTTGTTGGTCGCGTCCTTCTTCGTCCGCGGGCCGCCCGAGCGCAGGATCGAAAGACTCGCGTCCGCCCAGCGCGCGACGCTCCCGCGCCGGAGCCTCCGCACGGGAACGCCGCGCCGCGCCGCGGCAGCCGAGAGGTCCCGGTAGAGCCCGTTCTCATCGTCGCCCTCGGAGGTCCAGAGCGCTCCGACGGGGATCTCGTCCAGCACCGCGAAAATCCCGAGGGCGTGGTCCGGATGCGGGTGGGTGACCAGCGTCGCGTCCAGCCGGCACACCCCGCGGTCGAGCAGCTTCGGAAGAAGGCGCGTTCGGCCGAAGTCCCGCGCCTCCAGGTCGAACGGCCCTCCCCCGTCGACGAGAACGGCGTGCCGGCCCCACCGCAGAAGAAAGGCGTCGCCCTGCCCGACGTCCAGCGCCTCGAGCGAGAATCCTCGCGCCGGCCCGGCTGGCCCCGCTCGAACCGCGAGAAAGAAAAACAGAACGGCCGCGCACGCGAAGGCGGACGCGCGTCCCCTGCCCCGGAGAAACATCCCCAGGGCGAGGAGCGCCCACACCGCGAGCGCCGCGGCGAGCGGAGGCGTGGGCCTCAGGAACGCCACCCCCGCCGTCCGTTCGGCCAACGACTCCAGGGTGCGCGAACCGGCCGCGAAGAGAAAGATCGGCGCGCCGGCCGGAATCCCGGCCGCGAGGCAGAAGAGGATCGCGGCGCCCACAGCGATCAACCCTCCCGCGATCGGAATCGCGAGCGGCGCCGTGATCCAGGCACCCCCGGAGACGACATTGAAGCGCCAGAGGAGGAGAGGCGCGGTTCCGATCTGCGCTGCGACGGCGGCGGCGAGACCGGAAAAGAGGAAGGCGGGACGGCGAGGCAGCCGGTGCCGCAGCAGCCCGGCGAACGCCGCGATGCCGCAGACCGCCGCGAACGTCAGCAGCGTCCCGATCGCATAGAGCTGCGCCGGAGCGGCGCCGATCAGGATCAGAGCGGAGAGTCCGATCGCCTGCGCCGGGGCGACGGGGCGCTCGAGAAGCCGGGTCGCCAGGAACACCGAGAAGACGATGCCCGCCCGGACGGCCGGCGGATTCGCGCCCCCCACCAGAACGAAGATCACGACGACGGCGAGAAGCGCGCCTTCGCGCCCGTTTCCCCGGATGGACACGAGGCGCAGCGCGAGCAGCGCCATGCCCGCGGCCAGTCCGACGTGGAGTCCGGCGATGACGAGGAGATGGTAGAGGCCTCCTCGCCGGTATCGAGCCACCATGCCGCGATCGAGCCCCGACGTCCGGCCGAGGAGGATTGCGGCGAGCGGGCCGCGGACGTCTCGATCGAACGCCTCGTCCCCGGGGCGCGCGGCCGCCAGGCGCGCGAAGAGCCAGCGGTTGGGGGCCGCCAGCCATGAGAGGAACGTCGGGCGAGGCGATTCGATCCGTAGCGCGCTCTTGACGGAAAGGCGATACACGGGCCACGGAAGGGCGATGTCGCGATCGGAGGCGGGAAGGCCTTCGAGCCGCAGCTTTCCCACGGCGACGACGCGATCTCCGCGGTCGGCGATCCCGGCCACGGGCGCTTCGCCCGACACGAAGAGAAGGACCTCGGCCGGAAAAGGCCGCCATTCGACGCCGTTCCAGAGACGCGACGCGCTCAGCCGTCCATGCGCGCGGGGTGGGGTACCCGTCCAGAAATCCATGAGCACCCCCTCCACGCGATCGACGCGCTCCGGCGACGGCGGAAGCGCCGCGAATGCCTGCTCGGCCTGCCGGGCCGGAACGGCCAGACATCGTCGGCCCTCCACGAAGCCGAGAGCGAGGAAGAGGAGGACGCCTGTGGAGCGTCGAATCCCTCCGCCCGCCCCGCGCCTCCGGAGGGAGAAGAGAAGAACCGCGCAGAGGCCGGCGAGGAGGAGAGCTTCGGCCGAGCCGCTCGTCGCGCGCGCCCCGAGCGCGATTCCGGAGACGAGCGCGACGGCGGCGCGGGCGGCGGGCGCGGGGGCGCGGAAATCGGAAGGCTCCCCCGCGGCCCTCACGCCGCCCGGGTCCGCTCCAGCGCCACGACCGCCTCGACGCGGTGCGTGAAGGCAAACAGGTCGAACAGCCGCGCGCCGGCGATCTCCCACCCCTCGGGGAGAATGGCCGCGAGATCGCGCGCGAGCGTCGCCGGATCGCAGGAAACGTAGATCAGCCGCCGGCGAGCGCGCGCGGCAAGAGCCCGCGAAAGAGGAAGCCCGAGTCCCGCGCGGGGCGGATCCACGACGATGAGATCCTCGCGTCCGCGATCCACCCGCAGGAATTCCGCGACCGGCGCCTGCTCGATGCGCCAGCGGTCTCCCGACTTCCACCGATCGCGCGCGAGCGCCGCGTCGCGCGCCGCGTCCGGCTGGCCTTCGACGGAGGTCACGTGATGCCCGGCGCCGAGAAGCGCCCCCGCGAAGAGGCCGGAGCCGCCGAAGAGGTCGAGGGCGCGGCCGGGCGGCACGGTCGCAGA
Organism: Acidobacteriota bacterium; assembly: GCA_030854005.1. Classification (GTDB taxonomy): domain Bacteria; phylum Acidobacteriota; class Thermoanaerobaculia; order UBA5066; family Gp7-AA6; genus JALYUA01. Next base: position 5,966 of record JALYUA010000285.1, on the reverse strand, counting down.
GACCTCGCCGACGTGACGGGCCAGAGGCTCCACGAGAAATCGGTTGGCCTGAAAGAACGTCCCCGGCGAGGCCGGGCACTCGCGCTCTCCGACGGAGATCCACAGGCGTTGGGCGCCCGCGCGCCGCAGCAGCGCGCCCTTCGCATCGACGACGCTCACCCCGTCGAAGTGCGGCGCGAGAGCCCGGGCCAGTGGGGCGCCCGCTCCCGATTCGCCCGCGATGACGGCGCGCGCGAGCCGGCGGCCGCCGTCCAAAGATTCGAGCGTCGCGATCTCGAGAGGTGGAGGAAAGGGCGCGAGCGTCTCCCCGAGGCGCGGAAGGAGGGCGCGCAGCGATTCGCTCAGGGCCTCGCACGCTTCGAGCGGCTCGACACGGTGCGTGCCGGGGGCGAAGCCTCCCACCCGCACGAGCCCGTCCAGACGCTCCGCATGGAAGCGGCTCCTCAAACGGTATCCGGCGCCGGAAGGCTCGACGGCGAGGTTCCCGAACGAGGAGGCCGGCAGACGCCCGATGCGCGCCATCGTCTCCAGGAACAGGTCTCGCTTGGCGGCGCGGGCCGCCGCGGGATCGAAGTGAGCCCAGTCGCACGCGGGACAGCCGTCGGCGTGCCCCCCGGTCCGGCGGTCCGGAGACGCCCGGTGGACGGCCGCCGCCCGGCCTCTCCAGATCTTGCGCGACCTTCGAACGATCTCGATCTCGACCTCCTCGCCGGGCAGGACCCCGTCGACGAGTCCCACACCCTCATTTGTCCTGACGACGCCTTCGCCCGTGGGGGCGAGCTTTTCGATGACGGCGCGGAAGGACATCGAAGGATGATTTCGAGGCTAGAGAAGCGACAGGCGAGGCAGGCCGAGGGCCTCCCGCACAGCGCGGCGGCGGAGCGCCCGCGCGGTCTTCTCGGCCGTCTCCTCGTCCAGGCGGACGCGGGCGCGGGCGAGCTGTTCCGAGACGTCCCCGTCGACGCGGCCGCGCTCCGCTTCGGGAAGGGCGTCGTACAGGGCGCCGGCGAGCCGCTTGTCGAGCCGCGCGAGCGCGTCCTCCGCCGCGGCCGGTTCCTTGCCGGACGACGCGAGACGCGAGACCGACCGCGCGGCGGATGTCAGCGGCGCCTCGAGCTCGGGCCGCGCCGCGGCGAGCTCCGTCAGCCGCGCCGCGAGAGCCGCGAGGGAAGCCGCGGCGTCGGGCTCCCGGGCGGTTCGCCCCGTGCCACGCCCGATGGCGGCCTCCGCGCGGCGCTCCCACGCTCCGAGCACCGCGTCCCGGCAGTAGGACAGCGAGTTGACCCGCCCGACCGCGCCTCGCTCCTCTCTCCGCGCGAACGCCTCGTCGATCCCCTGTTCGATGGCCTCGACCGGCACGCCGAGCGCGCGCCACTCCGCCAGGAGGGCGAAGTCCCGGGGGGAGAGGAGAAAGGGGGTTCCCCGGCGGCGGATGAAGGCCGCCTCCGCCGCGGCGAAGTAGCCGCTATCCTCCCCGGTTTCGCTCATAGATCAGGCGAAGCCCCGTCAGGGTCAGGAGCGGATCGACTTCCTCGATGCGTTCCGATCCGCCCGCGAAGAGCTCGGCCAGCCCGCCGGTGGCGATGACGCGGGGACGGCCGCCGGTCTCGCGGACGATGCGGTCGATGACGCCGTCGACCAGGGAGAGATAGCCGAAGTAGAGACCCGACTGGATCGAGGAGGCCGTCGTCTTCCCGACGACGCGCTCCGGCCGGCGGATCTCGACGCGCCACAGGCGGGCAGCCTTCTCGAAGAGCGCCTCCGCCGAGATCGCGATACCGGGAACGATGACGCCGCCAGAGTACTCGCCGCGCTCGGTCACGACGTCGAAGGTCGTCGCGGTGCCGAAGTCCACGATGATGCACGGGCCGTTCACCCGCGCGTACGCGGCGACCGCGTTGACGATCCGATCCGCTCCGACCTCCTGGGGGACGTCGTAGAGAATCGGCATCCCGGTCTTGATGCCGGGCTCGATGAAAATGGGATCGCGCTCGAAAAGCTGGCGAAACGCCTGGCGCATGGGAAAGCGGAGCGCCGGCACGACGGAGGAAATGATCACGTCGTCGGGCGGCCCGGCGGGGATCGTCCGAAGAAGCCCCTCGACGGAGAGCGCGATCTCGTCCGAGGTTGCGTCGCGCCGGCTCGTCAGGCGAAAGCTCCGCAGGAGATCCGTGCCGGCGTAGAGGCCCAGGACGGTGTTGGTGTTTCCGACGTCGACGGCGAGGAGGCGGGCCGGCGGCGCGGGCGTCACCATCGAGCGAGCTCCCCCGTCACGCAGACGGTCTCGCCGGCGGAGGTCTCGAGGCGAAGAAAGCCTTCAGGCGTCAAGCCCCGGTACGCGCCCGACACCTCTTCCCCGTCTCTCCGGATCGTGAGGCGGTCCCCCGGGCGATGGAGAGAAACGCGCTCCCACCGCTCGACCTCCTTCTCCCATCCGGGCGAGGAGAGCTCGGCGTCGCAGCGGTCGAGGAGCGCCTGCATCAGCGGCGCGAGCGGCGCGGCGCGTCCCGTTTCCTGCTCGACGGTGGTCGCATTCTCGATCCCGACGGAACCGGCCGTCCCCAGGGCGTTCAAGCCCAGCCCGACCGCCACGTAGGTCTCGCCCCCCTGGGTCCGCGACTCGGCCAGGATCCCCGCCAGTTTCCGCCCGCCCGCGTACACGTCGTTGGGCCACTTGAGGGAAGCCTCGAGACCCGCGTGCTCGGCCAGAACGTCGCGCACCCATCGGCCGACCGCGATCGGAACCAGGGACATCGGCTCGCCCTCGCCGATCTTCCGAACGACCGTCAGATAGAGGCCCCGGCCCGCCTCCGCGACCCAGCGGCCCCTGCGGCCACGCGCCTCCGTCTGCCCCTCTCCGATCAGGACTGTCGGAGGCAGCTCCTGCTCCTCCGCGAAATACACCTCGACGACCTCGCGCGCGAGATCGTTGGACGAGCTCATCGCCTCGATGACGACGAGGTTCTGGAGCGTCAGCCAGCGGCGGGGGTCCACGGACCCGCCCGCGAAGGGAATCACGAGCGTCCCGCCGAGAGCGCGGATCGCCGCTCTTCGAGCTCGAGGAGCCGGCGGCGCGTCTTGTCGACGACCGCGGGAGGCGCCTTGTCGACGAAGGACGGATTGCGCATCTTCGCGGAGAGACCGTCGTATTCCTGCTCGATCTCCGCGAGCGCCTTCTCGAGTCTCGCTGTCCCAGAGTCCGCATCCGTCTCTCGCACGCGAAGACCGATGGACAGGCCCGCGACCACGTCCCGAAACGCGGAGCCGGGAGGGGCCTCGAACCGCAGCTCCGGGATCCGGCCGAGATGCCGGAGGAGCGGCGCGACCGCAGGCAGGCTCGCGGCGAGATCCCGGTCGGGCGAGTCGGGCGCCACCCAGAGCTCCACCGGTTCCGTCGGCGGCGTTCCGCGCTCTCCGCGGTAGTTGCGCACCCGCGTGACGAGCGCCCGCACCCCATCGATCACGCGCTCGGCCTCGGGATCGTTTCGCAAGGCCTCGCCTTTCGGGTACGGCGCCACGATCAGCGTGCCGGTCCGGCCCGTCGCCTTGTCCCAGATCTCTTCCGTCAGAAACGGCATGAACGGATGGAGGAGCGCCAGCGAATCGAGGAGGCAGCGCGACAGGACGCCCCGCGCGGACGCGCGCTCTTCTTCCGTGCCCTCCCGGCCCGACAGCACGGGCTTCACCATTTCGACGTAGGCGTCACAGAGCTCGTGCCACACGAAGGCGTAGATCGACGCCGCCGCCTCGTCGAACCGGAATTCCGAGAGTTGCCGGTTGACGTCGCGAGCCACTCCGGAAAGCCGCGAAAGGATCCAGCGATCCGGCAGCGAGAGGGGGCGGCCGGCGAGATCCTGGGGGACGGTCTGCCCCTCCAGAGAAGACAGCGTGAACCGCGCCGCGTTCCACAGCTTGGTGGCGAAGTTGCGCGACCCCGCCATGCGGCCGCGCTCGACCGACACGGTCGCCCCCGACGACGCCGCGCTCGCCAGAGTGAACCGCACCGCGTCGGCTCCGAACTCCGTGATGGCTTCGAGCGGGTCGATCACGTTGCCCTTCGACTTCGACATTTTTTCCCCGCCGATCCTCACGAGACCGTGCAGGTGCACAGTCGAAAACGGCGCCGTTCCCGTGAAGTGGAGGCCCGCCATGATCATCCGCGCGACCCAGAAGAACAGGATGTCGTACCCGGTCACGAGGACGTCGGTGGGATAAAAATCCTCGAAGTCCGGCGTGCGCTCCGGCCATCCGAAGACGGAAAAAGGCCAGAGCTGCGACGAGAACCACGTATCGAGCACGTCGGTGTCCTGCTCGAGAGGCGCGGCTCCGCACGTCGGACAGGACGGCGGATCCTCCTCGGAGACCGTCACGTGGCCGTTCGGGCACGTGAACGCGGGGATGCGGTGCCCCCACCAGAGCTGGCGGGAGATGCACCAGTCGTGGATGTTCCGCATCCACTCGAAGTAGGTCTTCGTCCACGATTCGGGGACGAAGCGGATCGTTCCGTCCTCCACGACGCGGATGGCCGGCCCCGCGAGAGGTTCGATTTTCACGAACCACTGCTCGGACAGATACGGCTCGATCACGGTGTCGCAGCGCTGGCAGTGACCGATCGAGTTCCGGTACGGCTCCGAGGTCAGGCGGCCCTCGTCGGTCAGGCGCGCCACGATCCGCTTGCGCGCTTCGAAGCGGTCGAGACCCGCGTACTCCCCCGCCTGGGGCGTCATCTTCCCGGTCGGGCCGATGACGACGATCGCGGAGAGGTCGTGCCGCTGACCGACCGCGAAGTCGTTCGCGTCGTGGGCCGGCGTGACTTTCACGACGCCCGTGCCGAACTCGCGGTTGACGAGGATCGCGTCCTCGATGACGGGAATCTCGCGGCCGACGATCGGAAGAGTCGCTGTCTTACCCCGGAGCTTCGCGGTCCGGGGGTCGTCCGGGTGGATGGCGAGCGCCGTGTCCCCGAGCATCGTCTCGGGGCGGGTCGTCGCCACGAGAGCCCCGGCGGGAACGCCCGCCACGTCGTAACGGATCTTGTAGAGCGATCCTTCGGTCTCCCGGTGAACGACTTCGAGGTCCGAGATCGCCGTCTCGCATCGAGGGCACCAGTTGACGACGTACCGCCCGCGGTAGATGAGGCCCTCCTGATACAGCTTCACGAAGACGTGGCGCACCGCTCGCGAGAGGTCGGGATCCATCGTGAACCGCTCGCGCGTCCAGTCGAGCGAGCAGCCGAGCCTCTTCATCTGTGCCTGGATCGTGTCCTTCGCCTCACCCTTCCAGGCCCAGACGCGCTCCACGAATTTCTCGCGGCCGAGCTCGCGCCGGTCGATGCCCTGCCTGGCGAGCTGGCGTTCGATCACCATCTGCGTGGCGATCCCCGCGTGGTCCGTTCCGGGGACCCACAGGACCCGGAAGCCGAGCATCCGCTTCCACCGGGCGAGGATGTCTTCGATGGTCCGGCCGTAGGCGTGTCCGATGTGCAGCTTCCCCGTCACGTTCGGGGGCGGAATGACCATCACGAATCGTGGCGACCCGGGCGCGCCGGAGGGCTGAAAGCGGCCGTCCTTCTCCCAGACGGAGTACCAGCGCTCCTCGAAGGAGCCCGGCTCGAAGGTCTTTGGCAGCTTCCGCGCGGAGTCGTCAGACTCGGCGGGAAGGACGTTTTCAGGCATAAAAAAAAGGGCTCCGCGGCCCTTTCCTATATCAGAAACGGGACCCGGTCACTCGATGCCGCTCTCGAGCTCCTTGATCCGCTGCTTGATGACGAGCTCCGCCATGTCGGGAATCACTTCCCAGGCGATCTCGCGCACGATCCGGTCGGAAAGCTTCTCGACGACGCGGGTCGCCAGCCGCTCGATCTGTTCCTCGCTCATGTCCCCGCCGCTGCGCACGGAGGAAAGCATCTGGGTCAGCTCGGGGATCGAGGAGCGCTGGGCGAGCATCTCGATTTCTCCCGGCACGGC
>JALYUA010000264.1 GCA_030854005.1 Acidobacteriota bacterium | reverse complement strand
GTTATAGTTGAGGCATGTCGCTCCCGCACGTTCTCCTCGGCCTTCTGTGGACGAGTCCGAGCACGGGATACGACCTCGCGCGCTCGCTCGACGAGGACGTCGCGCCTCTCTGGCGAGCGGAAATCTCGCAGATCTACCCCGCCCTCGCCCGCCTCCGACGGGCGGGCTTCATCCTTTTGAGGGTCCTCGGGCCCCGGCGGGGCCCCCGAAGAAACCTCTACCGGATCACCGCGGCCGGGCGAAGAGAGCTGAAGCGCTGGCTGTCGGAGCCCTCCCCGGCTCCCTCCTCGAAGGACGAGGGGCTCACCCGGATCGCCTTCCTCGAAGCCCTCCCGCCGGCGGAGCGGCGCGCCCTCCTCGCCCGATACGAGCGGACGATCGCGGAAGAGATCCGGCGCCTGCGCGACACGGCTCCCCCGGACGGCTTTCTCCGGGAGGCCCGGCGGGGGGCGATCGAGCGCCTGGAGGCGACCCGGCGCTGGGTGCGCGGTCTCGCGGGGGAATCGACAGCGGTCCCCGCGACGGCCCTCCCCGCTTCGCCACAGAAGAAGAGATGAAGGGAACCGCGGCTCTGGCGGCCGTCGTTCCCGCGGCGGGGCGCTCGCGGCGCATGGGGCGCGAGAAGGTCCTTCTCCCCTTCGGCGGCTCGACCGCTCTCGAAACGATCCTCGGGACTCTCGCGTCGGAGGGCGTCGGCGACGTCGCGGTGGTCCTCCGGCCGGACCTCGAGGAAGCCGCCGAGCGGGCGCGCGGCGCCGGAGCGCGGGTGCTCTTCAATCCCGACGCCGAAGGAGACATGGCGGAGTCGATCCGGATCGGGCTCGCCGAAATCTCCCCTTCGGCGGAGGCGATCTTCATCTGGCCCGCCGATCATCCGGCCGTGGACCGCGCGACGATCGCCGCGCTCTCCGCCGCCGGCGGCGAGGCGGACATCTGGATACCGACGTGGAGAGGACGCCGCGGTCATCCCGCGCTTCTGGGCCGCTCTCATGTCAAAGCCGTCTTCGCGCTGCCGCCCGGGGAAGGCCTCCGGGAGCTCTGGCACGCGCGAGGCGAGGGCGTACGGGAGCTCGAGGTCCCGGACCCGGGCGTGGTCACGAACATCGACACACCCGAACAGTACGAGGCGGCCCTGAGGGGTCTCTTCAAAGTGTAGTTCCGGCTCGCCTCGCGCCGGAGTGGTCTCAATACTTCACTCACGACGCGAGCCGGCACGCTCCTCCCCTCTCCACCCGCGACAGCGGGGGGAGAGGAAGGGTGAGGGGGGCGAGGCGAAGCGCCGTCTCAATCACCTGAGAGAAACCACCCTTCACCTCAGCCCTCCCCCCGAGCGCGGAGAGAGGGAGCGATTCTCATACCCCGGGCGTATGATCGGAACCTTCTCCCGAGGAGGTCCGAATGGCCGACGATTCTCGATCCGGCTTCACTCGCCGCGATCTCGTTCGCGGGGCTCTGGTTGGCGCGGTCGCCGCCACCGCCGGGGCGAAGACACCGGCGGAAGCGGAGCGCGCGATCGGCCCGGGGGCGGTTCCGATCACGCTCCAGATCAATGGACGGACACACCGCCTGACCGCGGAGCCCCGCGTCGTCCTCGCGGACGCGCTCCGGGACCGGCTCGGGTTGACCGGAACCAAAGTCGTTTGCGGCCGCGGGGCGTGCGGCGCGTGCACGGTCCTCGTCGACGGAGATCCGGTGTGCTCCTGCCTGCTGCTGGCGGCGGAGGTGCAGGGCCGGAAGATCACGACGATCGAGGCGCTCGCGAGCGACGGGCGCATGCAGCCGATCCAGGAGGCCTTCGTCGCGGCCGACGCCCTCCAGTGCGGTTTCTGTACGTCGGGCATGGTGATGTCCTGCAAGGCGCTTCTCGACCGCACCGCGAAGCCCACGCGCGACGAGATCCGGCACGCGGTCGCCGGCAACCTGTGCCGCTGCGGCACGTATCCTCACGTCTTCGAGGCAGTCGAGCGCGCCGCCGGAATCCGGACGGCCGAAGGACGCGCGCAAGCGCCGGACGTCGCCCCCGTTTTCCAGGCCCTCGCTGCCTCCCGGACCTTCACGAGCGACCACCGGGTCGATGCCGGCGTGGCCGAAGCGCTCGACCTCGAGGAGGCCTGAGATGGGCAAGGACAAGCTGCGGCTCGGCTTCAACGGGCGCTTTGAGGAGAAGGAGGTCGAGATCGCCGCCGGCGATCCGGCTCCGTGGGACCCCTCGCAGAAGTTTTCCATCCTCGGCGCGAGGACTCCGCGACTGGACGCGCGCGCCAAGGCCACGGGAGCGGCCCGGTACTCGATCGACATGCGCCTGCCCGGGATGCTCTACGCGCGGATCCTGCGCAGCCACGATCCCGCGACGGTGATCCGGACGCTCGACCTGACCGCCGCGCGGAAAATGCCGGGGGTCCAGGCCGTGCTCGCGATCGCGAAGCCCGGCGACACGCTCCGGTTCGCGGGGCAGGAAGTCGCCGCGGTGGCCGCCGACACCCCGGAGCGCGCGCTCGACGCGATCGGCGCGATCCGCGTGGAGTACGACGCCCGGCCTTTCGTCGTCGACATCGAGAAAGCGCGGGCCGATGGGGCTCCGCTCGTCTTTGAAGGCAAGGTCGAGACGAAGACCTCCGCGGGCGACTCTCCGGGGGCGAAGAAGGCTCTCCCGAAGAAGGGAAACGTCCAGGGGCCGCGCGCCTCCGACAAGGGCAACGTGGACGAGGGTTTCGGCAAGGCCGATTCGGTCGTCGAAGGCACCTATTCGACGCAGGTCCAGACGCACTCGGCGCTCGAGACGCACGGCTTCGTCGCCCGATGGGAGGGGGACGAGCTGACCGTCTGGGCCTCGACCCAGGGAATCTTCTCCGTCCGGGAGGAGCTCTCGCAGACGCTGAACGTGCCGCTCGCGAAGGTGAACGTCATCACCGAATACATGGGCGGCGGTTTTGGCGCGAAGTTCGGCGCCGGCGTCGCGGGCGTGACGGCGGCGAAGCTCGCGAAGGAGGCCGGCGCTCCGGTCAAGCTCTTCCTCGATCGCAAGGAGGAGCATCTCGCCGTGGGCAACCGCCCCTCTTCCGTGCAGTGGCTGAAAGCCGGGGCGACGAAGGACGGAAAGCTGACGGCCCTGCAGCTCATCGTGCACGGCGGGGGCGGCACCAACGGCGGTACGGGGACCTCCGGGCCGCTCAAGAACGTGTATGCGTGCGACAACGTGAAGACGGAGGAGTTCGACGTCTTCACCAACTCCGGCCCCTCGGCGGCGTTCCGCGCGCCGGGTCATCCTCAGGGCGCCTTCGCTCTCGAAGCCACGATGGACGAGCTGGCCGCTCGGATCGGGATGGACCCTCTCGAGTTCCGGCTGAAAAACGATCCTTCGGAGGTGCGGCGAGAAGAGTTCCGCATCGGCGCGGAGAAAATCGGCTGGGCGGGGCGCGACGCGCGGCGGAAGGTGCCGGACAACGCGGCCCTCCGGCGGGGAGTCGGCATGGGCGCGGCCATCTGGTACAACACCGGCGGCACAGGTCCGAAGGCGACCGTCACCATACACAGGGATGGGTCGGCGGAAGTCGTCCACGGGGTGCAGGACCTCGGGACCGGCGCGCGGACGATGGTCGGCATCGTCGCGGCCGAAGAGCTCGGCCTCCCACTCGAGAAGATCGCCGTGCGGATCGGCGACACCCGGATGCCCTACGGACCGGGCTCCGGCGGTTCGACGACCACGCCGTCCACCGCGCCGACGATCCGCGCGGCCGCCTGGCAGGCGAAGAAGAAGGTCGCGGCCGCCGTCGCCACCGTCTGGGGCGTGCCGGAGGACGCGGTCGTCGCGGGCGCAGGCGGATTCTCGACGAACGCCGACTCGAGCAGGCGGCTGTCGTGGAAAGAAGCCTGCGCGCGGCTGCCCGAAGAGGGCGTTTCGGCGACGGCGTCGCGCGCGGAGAATCATCCCGACGCCTGGAAGCGCTTCACCGCGGGCGCGCAGTTCGCAGAGGTCGACGTGGACGTCGAGACGGGCCTGATCCGGGTGCGGAAGGTCGTCGCGGTCCATGACTGCGGTCTCGTGGTGAACGCGCTGACGGCCGAGAGCCAGGTGCACGGCGGCGTCATCCAGGGCATTTCGTACGCGCTTTATGAGAACCGGATCCTCGACCGGGCGACCGGCCGGATGGTCAATCCGAACGTCGAGCAGTACAAGATCGCCGGGGCGATGGACGTCCCCGAGATCGACGTGACGTTTCTGCCCGTCTGGGACGGGGTCAACAACACGCACTCGGTGGGGATCGGCGAGCCCGCGACCGTGCCGACCGCGGCGGCCGTTGCGAACGCCGTTTCGCACGCCATCGGCGCGCGCATCCGGAGCCTGCCCATCACGCCCGAGTCGGTGCTCGCGGCACTGGACGCGAAGGCCCGCACCGCCGGCGCCTCGGCGATCCGGGAAGGAGGCCGGGCATGAAGACCTTCACGCTCCTTCCGGTGCGGTCGCTCCTCGAAGGAGCCCGGGAATCCGCCAAACCGGGCAGCATCCTGAAGGCCGGCGGCGTTGACCTCCTCGATCGCATGAAGGAGGGCCTCGAGACCCCCGACCGCGTCGTGTCGATCGCGCACGTCCCGGGCCACGACGGCATCGAGATCGGGCCGCCCGCGCGCATCGGAGCTCTCGCGACGCTCGCGCGTCTCGACACGCACGCGGAGCTGCGGCGCGTCTATCCCGCCCTCGCCGACGCGGCGGGCGGCGCCGCGACGCCGCAGATCCGGAACATGGCGACGCTCGGCGGCAACCTCGCCCAGCGGCCGCGGTGCTGGTATTTCCGCCAGGCGGAGTTCGACTGCAGCAAAAAGGGTGGCGCGCAGTGCTTCGCCTTGAACGGGGAGAACCGGTTCCACGCCATTTTCGACACCGACGTCTGCTGCTGCATCCATCCCTCCGCCACCGCCGTGGCACTCCTCGCCTACGGCGCGCGGATCGACACCGTCGGCACGCGGGGAAAACGGTCGATCCCGATCGAAGATTTCTTCGTCGCGCCGCGGGAAGACCCGACGCGCGAGAACCAGCTCGCGGCGGGCGAGGTGATCGAGGCGGTCGTCCTTCCCGCGCCGGCACCCGGCACGCGGTCGGTTTACAGGAAGCTGAAGGAGAAGGAATCGTTCGACTGGCCGCTCGTCGAGGCCGCCGTCTCCGTGACGGTGTCGGGAGGGACAATCCAGGACGCCCGCGTCATTCTGGGCTCCGTCTCCCCCGTTCCCCGCCGCGCGCGGGGCGCCGAGAAGATCCTCGCCGGCGGGCATCCGTCACCCGAGCTCATCGCCCGTGCCGCCGAAGCCGCCGTCGCGGGAGCCACTCCCCTTTCGCAGAACGCGCACAAGGTGCGGATGGCCCGCGTCATGGTGGAGCGCGCCCTCCGCGAGGCCCTCGCCTGAACGACGATCCGCTCGCGGCGATGCGCCGCTTCGCGAAGCCGATCCGCGACGGCGCGCGGGAAGCCGACCCTTTTCTCTGCCGCCACCTGCGCACGAAGACCTGGTACGTCCCGGACTCGTTTGCCGAGCGGGACGTCTCGAGATCGTCCTCGACGGCGCAGTACTGGTGCCTGAAGACGATGCGCTCCGACGGCCCCGACGGCGCGCTGGCCCTTCCCGAGGACTGCACGGACGAGCGCGTCTGCTTCGAGCCCTCGGTCGGGACCGTGAAGGACTCTTAAAAACCGGGAGGCGGCAGGCGGCAGGCGGCAGGCGGACGGTTCGAGACAGCGGAGAGCGGACCGCTACTTTTTCTTCAACTCCATCAGCACCTGGCGGGCGACGGCCTTCAGCGTGTCGAACACGCCCACCCCCGTGGGCGCCGTCGCCTCGAACGTGGGCTCCCCTTTGATGTTGAGCTGCCGGTACATCTCGTCGCTCGGAACGGCCGTCGGCAGGTCCCGCTTGTTGAACTGGAGGACGTAGGGAATCACGGAGATGTCGTAGCCCTGGTCCTTCAGGTTCTTGTCCAGGTTGCGGATCGACTCCGCGTTCGCCTCCATGCGCGCCTCCTGCGAATCGGCGACGAACACCACTCCGTCGACGCCTTTCAAGATGAGCTTGCGCGAGGCGTCATAAAAGACCTGGCCTGGAACGGTGTAGAGGTGGAAACGGGTCTTGAAGCCCTTCACCGTCCCGAGGTCGAGCGGGAGAAAGTCGAAGAACAGGGTCCGGTCGGTCTCCGTCGCCAGGGAGATCAGCTTCCCCTTGGCGGACGGGTTCGTCCGGTCGTAGATGTACTGGAGATTCGTCGTCTTCCCGCACAGACCCGGGCCGTAGTAGACGATCTTGCAGTTGATCTCCCGGGCCGCGTAATTGATGAATGTCATGGCTCGAAGGGGATGATCCCGACCGGGATCACTCCGAGAACAGTCGGTCGATGTCGTCGTCCGTGATTTCCGAGAACGGCGATTCGAACTCGACGCTCAGGTTCGACTTTTCACGAGCGGCCTTTTCGGTGATTTCCTCGAAGATCCGGTCGAGCTCCGACGTGGCGCGTCGGACCCGGAGCCGCACCAGGCCGAGCGAGGAGCGCTCGTCGAAGATCACGACGAGAATGACGCGCTGCGCGACGATGGAAATGTGGATGTTGTCCTTCTCCCCTTCGTGAAAGAGGATCGAGAACTCTTTCTCCCCGATCAGGCGGGCCAGACCGTCCGTCGCCGCGACGTTGCCAGCGGTCAGCGACGCCAGGGACGTCGTGTCGAGGTTCGTCATGTCGCCCATCGCCGCGATCTGCTGGCCGTTCTTGTCGACCAGGAACACCACGTTGGCGTTGGAGTCCTGCCGGAGACGGTCGAGCGCGTCCTTGATCTTCTGAAATTCCTCGTCATACAGGACGAGGTCCGGCGTGCTCATTTTTGCGTTGTCTTTCGTGTGAAAACTCAATTCTACAACACCGGCCGCTGCGGCGGCCGGTGTTGTGGCTCTCGGCTCTCAGCTTTCAGCTCTCAGCGCGTGCCATCTATGAGGTTTCAACCCAGGGCTTCCGTCGAAGTTTCGAACCTCAGAGACTCCGGACGCGAGAACGAAAAGGGAGCGTGGCTGACCGCTGAGAGCTGACAGCTGACCGCTTCTACTCCAGCTCTCTGCGGTTTTCGAGCGAGCGCGCCATCGTCACTTCGTCCGCGTACTCGATGTCGCCGCCGACCGGGAGGCCGAACGCGATCCTCGTCACCCGGACGCCGGTGCCCTTCAGGCGGCGCGCCAGGTAGAGGGCGGTGGCTTCTCCTTCGACGTTCGGGTTCGTCGCCAGGATCACCTCCGTGACTTCGGGTCCGACGCGTCGAATGAGACCGGCGGTGTCGATCTCGTCCGGCCCGATCCCCTTCAGAGGCGAGAGCGCGCCCCACAGGACGTGATACCGGCCTCGAAACTCCCGCGTTTTCTCGATCGCCGCGACATTGCCGGGCTCCTCGACGACGCAGAGGACGCTCGAATCCCGCTCCGGGTCCGAGCACACCGGGCAGGGATCGGTCTCCGTGAGCGTGTTGCAGTTGGAGCATCGCCTGACCGCGCCGCGGGTCTCCGAGATCGTGCGCGCGAGCCGCTCCGACTCCTCGGGAGCCGAACGCAGGAGGTAGTACGCGAGCCGGGCGGCGCTCTTGCTGCCGATACCCGGCAGCCGCTGCAGCTCCAGGGCGAGACGCTCGAGCGCGCGGGGAACGCCGGTCATGAGCCGAGCGACCAACGGGAGCGAGACGGCCGCGGTACTCCGCGGTCAACTCGTTCGAGAATCGTCGTTTCCCGTTTCCCGTTTCCCGTTTCCCGGCCCCGCCTCCGGCCCCGCCGTCTTTTCACCTTCCGCCCATCATTCCGCCGAGCATCGACGACGTCTTCTTCTGGACGGCCTCGTCGACCTGGCGCGAGCCGTCGCGAAAGGCGGCGAGGACGAGATCCTGGAGCGTTTCGACGTCCTGCGGATCGACGCAGGCCGGGTCGATGGTCACCGACAGCAGCTCCTTGGTGCCGGAGAGAACGATCCTGACCATCCCGCCGCCGGACGCCGCTTCGACCTTCAACGCATCGAGCTCAGTCTGCATCTTCGACTGCATGGCCTGAGCCTGCTGCATCATTTTCTGGATGTTCATCCGCGATCCTCCTCCTCCTTCACGTCGGTCAGCTCCGCCCGAAAGAGCTCCATGGCCGAGCGGACGACGGGATCGGTCTCGGCGCGGTTGCTCGCTCTCTCTCGGGACAGCGCCTCCCGGGGCACCTCGCGCGCGACCTGTCCGAGGTCTCCATCGGCGGGAGGGCCGGTCTTCAAGACCACGCGCAGCGGCCGGCCGAACGCCTCCCGGGCGGCGTCGCCCAGAAGCTTTCGCGTCGCGGGCTCTTCGAGCGCCTCCTTCGCCGCAGCCTTGTCGATGCCGAACCGGAGCACGAGCTCGTCGCCGGCGACGGAAACGGACTGCGCCAGGCTGGCCTGCGCGGCGGCGATGCGCCGGCGGGACTCGAGGATCTGGTGGAAACGTGTCAGCGCCGCCGCATCGTCGGACGGGCGAGGCGCCTCGGGCACCGGCTCGCGCTCCATCTCGACCGGGACGATCGAGAGAATCCGGGCTCCGCCACCGGAGGGGCGCGGAGGAATCGGCGCCGGGCCGCCCGGAGCCGGCGAGGCCGAGGGACCGGAGCGCGCCGCAGAACCGCCGCCCGCCAGGAGGTCTTCGATCGACTTCAGGCGCGGCAGCTCCGCCAGGCGGAGCACGAGCATCTGCAGGATGAGGCCCGCGTCGTCCGCGCGGCGGGTCAGGGCGTCCGCGTCGATGGCCAGCGCCATTCCGCGAAGGAGGTTCTCGTAGGGCATGGAGCGCGCGAGAGCTTCGAAACGCGGCCGGTCTGCGGGAGCGGCATCCGCCGGGGCGCCGGCGGCGACCAGCAGCAGAGTCTTCCAGAGCTTCAGAAGCTCCTTGAAGATGTGCCGCGGGTCTTCTCCCCCGTCCAGGAGCCGGCCGAGAGTCGCGATCGCGGCGGCGCGGTCGCCGGTCGCGATCGACGAGTACACGCTCTCCAGGAGCTCGCGGTCGACCAGCGCGAGTATGGCCCCGACGTCGGCCTCCCCGATCGTGCTCTCTCCTCCCGCGAGGGAAGCTGCCTGATCGAGGAGGGAGAGGCCGTCCCTCAGGCTCCCCTCGGCGGCCGACGCCAGGAGGGCGAGAGCCCCGGGGGCGATCAGGATCTTCTCGGCCGCGGCGACCCGCGCGAGCTGTACCTGGATCTCGGCGATCGAGAGGGCCTTGAAGCCGAAGCGCTGGCAACGCGACACGATGGTCGGCGGAATCTTGTGGAGCTCTGTCGAAGCCAGGATGAAGCGGGCGTGCGGCGGCGGCTCCTCGAGGGTCTTCAGCAGCGCGTTGAAAGCCTCCGTCGTGAGCATGTGGACTTCGTCGATGATCGCGATCCGGTAGCGGTCCCGCTGAGGGGCGTACCGGACGGTCTCGATGAGCTCCCGGGCGTTCTCGATTTTCCGGTTCGAGGCCCCGTCGATCTCGTGCACGTCGAGCGACTCGCCGCGAGCGAGGATCTCGCGGCAGGACGCGCATTCGCCGCACGGCGTCACGGTCGGTCCCTTGTCGCAGTTGAGCGCGCGGGCCAGCAGCCGCGCCGTCGACGTCTTCCCGACGCCGCGCGGCCCGGTCAGGAGATACGCCGGGGCGACACGCCCTTCGGCGATGGCGTTCGCGAGCGTCCGGGCGATGGTCTCCTGCCCGATCAGATCGGTAAAGAGGCGGGGGCGCCATTTTCTCGGCAGTGAAAGATGGTCGGTCATAGGCATTGGCATCAATAGGAGAGTCCGGCGGCCGAAGATGGATTCAGGTTGACCTGCGGCGCACGGTGGCGCCTCCTGATCGCTGCTT
>JALYUA010000200.1 GCA_030854005.1 Acidobacteriota bacterium | reverse complement strand
GGCGTCTCGCTCCCGGTCGTCGTCGGCTCCCGATTCCCGGCCCCGGCCCGGCCCCCCCTCTGGTCTAATGCGCGGCGTGTCGAAGAAGAAGAAGAAGAAGAAGAAGAAGGCGGGGCCGGCCGCGCGTCCCGCAAACCGGCGGGAGGAAGCGGGCAGGACGGCTCCGTCTCCCGCCGCGGCCGCGGCTCCCCGCGATTTTTCCGGCGGCATCGCCGCGGCGCTGCTTGCCGTGGCGTTCGCGGGAGCGGCGCTGGCGTTCGATTCGGGCGCGGACGCCTCGTTCGATGCGCCCAAACGGCTTCTCGTGCTCTTTGCGGTCGCCTTCGCCGCGCTGGCGGCGTTCGGGTTCGTCCCCTGGAGCCTTCCGGCGGGTCGGGGCCGGTTGGCCGGCTGGCGCGACCGGCGGCTTCCGGCGTTGCTCGCGGCCTTCGCTCTTCTCGCGGCCGTCGTCTCCGCGGCCGCTTCGCCGCGCCGCGGCGTCGCCTTCGACTCGCTGCGCTCCATCCTGCTGATGGCGGCGCTGCTCCCCCTCGGGGCGTCGCGCGCCGTGGCCCGGCACCGCGGGTTTCTTCTGGCCACCTTCATCGCCGCCTGCGGAATCGACGCCGCCGTGTCGCTCCTTCAGGCCCGGCATCTGTACCAGCCGTTCCCGCTGATCACCCAGGGCGACCGTGAGGCGACGGGCGCCTTCGCCGGGAACGTCGGGTATCTGGCCCTGGGCCTCGCCCTGGCCGCGGTGGCCGCTCTCGCGGTCGCCCTGACGCCGCGCGCCCGGGGAGCGCGCGTGGCCGCGGCGGGAGGTTTTCTGCTCTTTTCCGCCGCCCTGCTCGTGAACCGCAACCTCACGTCGTTCTCCGCCCTCGCGGCGGGCGCCGCGGTCCTCCTGTTCGGCCTGTTCGGCCGCCGCGCCCTCCTCCCGCTCGCGGCGGCGCTCCTGCTCGTCTTCGCCGGCATGTTCGCGTACCGGCCGATGCGCTACCGCGCCGAGGCCGTGGTCCGCTCGGCGCGCGCGGGCGATTGGGACGCGCTCCTCTCGTACCGTCTCGCCCCCTGGGGCGCGGCTCTGCGGATGGCCCGGGAACGCCCGCTGACCGGCTACGGGCCCGGCACGTTCGGCGCCGAGTACGTCACGCACCGCCTGGACGCGGAGATCGCCTCGCGCCGCCGATTCGTGAGCCCCCTCGCGACGAGCACTTATGGAGAGGCGCACTGCGACTACCTCCAGCCGTTCGCGGAGGCCGGAGTCCCCGCCGGCCTCGCGGCCATCGCCGCCGCCGCGCTCCTCCTGGCGGGACTCGCCCGCGTCGTCCGGAGCGCTCGCGCCGGCGAGCGGGTGGAGGCGCTCCTCCTCCTGGCGCTGTTGTCCGCGGGCGCAGTCGCCGCGCTCACCTGGTTTCCGCTCCAACGCCCCATCACCGCGATCCCGCTTCTGCTCGCGGCGGGGCGCGCGTGGCGGCTCACCGCGGAGGTGCCCTCGGCGTGACGGTCGCCCGCCCTGCGCTTCTCGCCGTGGTCCTCGCCCTGCTCCTGTGGCGGGAGCCCGCGCGCTACCACGCCGAGCGAGAGATCCGGGCCGCCACGGAAGCGCTGCGCTACGTCCTCACCCACTCCTCGGAGCTTCCCGACGCGGCCGGCGCGCTCGACCGGATTGCGGGCGTCGCGCGCGCCGCGGCGTTCCCGCTTCCCGGAGACGCGCGGCCTCTCGTCCTCGAAGGATCCGCCCGGCTCGTACGCGGGGAACCCGAGCGCGCGCTCGAGCTCTACCGGCGGGCGAACGGCGACGGAGAGCGAGCCGAGACGGACCTGAACCTCGCCCGCGCCCTCGAGAGGCTCGGGCGAGAAGAGGACGCACGCGCCGGGTACGTCCGCGCCGCCTGGGTCTCTCCCGCGCTCCTCCGCGCGATGCTGCCCGACACCGCCGAAGCCAGCCGGAAGCGCATCACCGCGCTCGAGCATGACCTGAAGGCGGGCCGGCTGAAGCAGCCACCACCGCTTCCCCGTTAGCTCTCAGCTCTCAGCTCTCAGCTCTCAGCTCTCAGCTCTCAGCCGAAAGTAACCTCGCCAGAGAAGGATTCCATCGCCGAGCCGTGAGTCGCCCGAAACGAGAGAAACAAGTGGCGAATTTGCTGACAGCGGATGGCTGACAGCTGACAGCTACCTGAAGATCGGCGCCGACCAGACGCCCCAGATGTGCAGCTTGTAGAGCAGCATCGTCCGCAGGATCGCGAACCCATAGCGCACCGACGGACCGAACGCGATCTGCGATGCCTCGTCGAAGTAGCGGGTCTCGATCGGGATCTCGCGGATCGTCAACCCCTTCGCCATTCCCTGCGCGATGATCTGCGTGTCGAACACGAACCCGTCCGAGTTCGCGTCGAGGCGGACGGACTCCAGGTATCGGCGGCTGTAGGCTCGGAACCCGCTGTGGTACTCGGTCAGGTAGATCAGAAACGTGGCGTTCTCGACGGCCGTCAGGAAAATGTTCCCGAGGTACTTCCACTTCGGCATTCCCCCCTGGATCGGCCGGCCGCCCAGCATCCGGCTGCCGAAGACGGCGTCGCAGCGGTTCGCGAGGAGCGGCTCCAGCAGGTGAGGGATGACGGTCGGATCGTATTGATGGTCCGGGTGGACCATGACGATGATGTCGGCGCCGCGGTCGAGGGCCGTGCGGTAACACGTCTTCTGGTTCCCGCCGTAGCCGCGGTTCTTCGGGTGGACCACGACGTGGAGGCCGAGCCGGCGCGCCTCGTCGACCGTGCGATCCCGCGACGCGTCGTCGACCAGGATCACGTCGTCCACTGCCCCCTTCGGAATGTCGGCCCAGGTCCTCTCGAGCGTCTTCTCCGCGTTGTAGGCGGGCATGACGACCGCCACCCGGGGCCGGGTCGCCGGAGCGGGGGCGGGCTCCGGAGCGGGCCGGATCCGTTCCGTCATTTCAGATTCCACGGCGGGTCAGAACGACCGGCAGCGTCCTCAGGAGGATCGCCAGATCGAGCCCGAAAGACCAGTTATTCAAGTAGGCCAGATCGTAGCGCAGCTTGATCTCGGGCTCCGTCGAGTAGTCTCCTGAGATCTGCGCGAGTCCCGTCAGCCCGGGCCGGACCGAATGGCGGAGCGAGTAGCCGGCGACGCGCCGCGAGAAGCGCTCCGCGAACTCCGGACGCTCCGGCCGCGGACCGACGAGACTCATGTCGCCGCGCAGCACGTTCCAGAGCTGAGGAATCTCGTCGACGCGCATCGCGCGCAGGAGGCGGCCGACGAACGTGACGCGCGGATCTCCGGGAGCGGACAGCACCGCCCCCGTCTCGATCTCCGCGCCGACACGCATCGTGCGGAGCTTCCAGAGGGAGAAGAAGAGCCCGTCCTTCCCGACGCGGCGCTGGCGGTAGAACGGTCCCCCGCGCGACGTGGACAGCACCAGGACCGCCGCGAGCGCGAGGAAAGGCAGGGCCGCCACGAGCAGCACGAAGGCCCCGACGACGTCGAAAGCCCGCTTCGCGCCGGCCGGAACTCCTTCGAGGGGACGCAGCTTCGCCTCGAGCAGCGGAAGATCTCCGACAATCCGGAATCGCAGCCGTCCGATCATCGTCTCGAACGGCGAAGGCCAGACGAGCAGGTCCGCATCGCCTTCGCGCGGCAGGACCTCGCCGATCCGGTCTCGCCAGCTCGTCTCCTCGGGGGTCAGAATGATCTCGTCGGCTTCGAGGCGCCGGGCGGCGTCGGCCAGATCGGCGAGGGCGCCCACGCGCTCCACTCCGGGAATCGAGCTCTCCGAATCGGCCACGAGCCCCACGACCTCGACGCCCGACCAGGGGTGACGGCGGATCGTGTCGGCGATCAGGAGCGCCGCGGGCCCCGTCCCGACGATCAGGGCGCGCCGCCGCGGCTGAGGAAACAGTCGCTCGAGCAGGATGCGCCAGAGCGCGACCATCGCGCCGTTGATCAGGACGAAGAGAACGAGGACGGACCGGGGGAAGGCGTACGCCTGCGCGAATGCGAGGAAGAAGATCGCGGAGAGGGCCAGGAGCTGGAAGAAGAGCGCCGGGATCAGGAGGCGCCCGAGCGGGTCGCGGAAGCGCTCCCGGGCGCCGTAGAGGCCGAAGAGCGACAGCGAGATGCCCTGCGCGGCCGCGACCAGGAGCACGTTGGCGGGAGTGAACTGGACGTTTCGCGCCGGAAGCAGCGTCTCCGTGCCCGGGATCCACACGCGCGTCCGAATCCAGAACGCGAACGCCAGCGCCGCGATCGCGATCGCGATGTCTCCGGCCAGAGCGGTCGCGCGGAAATGGGAGTGCGAAGGACCGCTCACGGACGCGCCACCGCCTTCCACGCGGGAAGGCTGTATCCGGCGAGCCCCGCCGCGACGCCCGCCGCCAGAGCCAGGTTGATCACTGCGAAATAATAGAGCGCGCCCGCGGCGCCCCGCGGCGCCGGCAGCCGGAGACGCACCCAGAGCGTCAAGAGAGCGGCGAGGACGAGAACCGCGGAGCCCGCCGGACGCAGAGCGGAGCTCCCGAGAGCGGCCCCCGCGGACAGCAGGAAGAAGAGTGGAGAAAGCCAGCGCGCCGCCTTCCTCGAAAGAAAGACGAGGGAGAGGAGCGGATGGCGCGGCGCGTTCCAGAGCCACCCCTCCCGGCGAAGCACCTGCCCGGCCCCGACGCCGATCCGGAACCGCCGGGACGTCTCGGCGCGCGCGTCCCGGCCGGCGCCTTCCCGCGCGACCGCGTCTCCCGCGAACACGACGGCGCCGCCGCGGCGGGCGATGCCGAGCGGGATCAGGAAGTCGTCCATCGATGTCGTATCGGGGGGCAGCCTCGGGACGTCGTGCCGGCGGGCCGCGTAAATGGCGCCGTTCGCCCCCAGGCACACGCCGAGAAGGCCCTCCGCCTCTTTGAGGTCCGTCTCGCGGTCCCAGAACGCGCTCTCCGGGGTGCCGGGATCGCCCTCGAACGCCTCCAGGATCAGGCGGCCGCAGGCCGCTCCCGCTCCGCGCCGCTCGAGCGCGCGGCAGAGAGCGCGAATCGCGCCCGGCTCGAAGCGCGTGTTCGCGTCGGTGAAGACGAGGATTTCCGCGGAGGAGCCGGCGACGAGGTCGTTCAACACGCTCGCCTTCCCCCGCCGATCGGGAAACTCGAGGACGGCGACCCGGGACCCGCCAGCCTCCCGCGCCTTCTCCGCGGTCCGGTCGGCTGACCCGTCGCAGCCGATCGAGATCCGGTACTCGGCGTCGACCTCCTGCGCCAGCAGATCCCGCACGCGATCCGCGATGACCCGCTCCTCGTCCGCGGCCGCGACGAGAACCTCGACGCTGGAACGCGTCGAAGCCGGATCGACGTCCACCGGGGACGCCGCGCGCCGCGCCAGCCGCCGGACGATCGAGGGATAGGCCAGGTAGGACCAGGCGGCCAGGGAGAGCGCCAGCGCCATCAGCAGGACGGCGAGGACCGTCACGGGCGGGCCCTCGCGACGAGCTCGGCCGCGAACGCCTGGCCGATCCGGTCCCAGTCGTATCTCCGCTCGACCCGGGCCCTCGCCGCGGCGGAGACGCTTTCGCGAAGAGAGGGGTCGCGCAGAAGGCGGACGAGGGCGTCCGCGAAATCCGGGGGATCGTCCCGCAGCAGGATTTCCCGTTCCGGCTCGAGCTCCAGGCCCTCGGAGCCGACGGTCGTCGAAACCACCGGCACGCCGCAGGCCGCCGCCTCGAGGATCTTCAGGCGGGTGCCTCCGCCCGCGCGCAGCGGAACGATCGCCGCGTCGGCGCGCGACCAGTGCGGGCGGGTGTCGCCCCCTTCGCCGAGGAAAGTCCACTCGGGGGCCCGGCGCATCAGCGAGGCCGGCGCTCCCCGCCCGAGGACCTCGACGCGGGCGTCCGGCGCCGCCGCCCGCACCAGCGGCCAGACGCGCTCGGCGAACCAGCGCAGGCCCTCCGCGTTCGGGGGCCACGAAAGATCTCCGACGAAGAGAAGGACGCCGCCTCCGGGACGGGCCGGACGGAAGTCGTAGCGGGAGAGATCCACGGCGTTGGGGATCACGACGGGCGAGGCGGCCGGAGCCAGGCTCAATAGCTCCGACGCGTCGGGAACCGAGACGCAGGAGGCCCCGTCCGCGCGGGTCAGAAGCATTCTCTCGAACGCGCGCACGCGCGGCGCCTGGAGCCCGGCGAAGGCGCGAAGCGGCAGGCTCGACGCGGTCTCGGACATCCGCTCCCAGATCGTGGAATCCAGGTTGTGAAAGTCGACCCAGGACGGCCTTCCGCGGCCGAGAGCGAGGGGACCCACGTGATACGAGTGGGCGACGATCCAGGCGGGCTTCTCCCGGGCCGCCTCGCGGGACAGCCGCGCGCCCAGCGTCGCGGACTGATACAGCCTCGGGGAGTACGGGCCGCCGAGGAGGAGACTCGCCGCGGCAGCCTGCGCCCGCCGGAGCGCGCGGGGACGCTGCGAAAATTCCTCGACCTCGACGCCGTCCGGATAGTCCGCCGCCCCCGAAAGGTGCGGCGCGCGCAGAACGAACGCCCGGACGCGAAACGATCCGGTGAGCGCCCGTATCAGGTGAAAGTTGCGGATGGCCAGGCCGTCGCGCGTCGGATGCGTCGGCCGGGGAAGCACCGAGAAGAGAAGCGGCTTCATGGGGAAACCGCGAGTATAGGGAGAAGACAGGCGGGAATCGGGAGTCGAGCGACCGGCGGGAGCGAGACGGCCGCGGTACTCCGGGTCAACTGGATCGGAAACCCCCCATTTGCCGTTCGCCTTTTTCGCCTCCTCGCGCCAAAAAAAAGGCCCCGGCAAACGCCGGGGCCGAAAATTTCAGAAGCTTCGCCGATCGATCAGTACATTCCGCCCATGCCGCCGCCGCCGCCCGGCATCCCGGCCGGGGCCTTGTCCTTCTCCTTGATCTCGGAGATGAGGGCCTCGGTCGTGAGCATCAGCCCGGCGATGGACGCCGCGTTCTGCAGCGCGTTCTTGGTGACCTTGGTGGGATCGATGATGCCGGCCTTCAGCATGTCTTCGACCTTCTCCGCGTTCGCGTTGAAGCCGAAGTTGCCGCCCTTGGCCTTGAGCTCGTTGATGATGACCGAGCCCTCCATCCCCGCGTTGGCGACGATCTGCCGCGTCGGTTCCTCGAGCGCGCGAAGCAGGATGCGGGCGCCGATCTGCTGGTCGCCATGGAGACCCTTGACCACGCTGTTGATGGAATCGACGCAGCGGAGAAGCGCCACGCCGCCGCCGGGGACGATCCCCTCTTCGACGGCCGCCTTGGTCGCGTGCATCGCGTCCTCGACGCGGGCCTTCTTCTCCTTCATCTCGGTCTCGGTGGACGCGCCGACCTTGATCTGCGCGACGCCGCCGACGAGCTTCGCCAGCCGCTCCTGGAGCTTTTCGCGGTCGTAGTCCGACGTCGTCTCTTCGACCTGCGTCCGGATCTGCTTCACGCGGCCCTGGATGGCTTCCTGCTTCTTCTTGGAACGGTCATCCACCACGAGCGTGGTGTTGTCCTTGTCGACGTTGACCTTTTTCGCGTCGCCCAGGTCTTCCCACTTCACGTTCTCGAGCTTGATTCCGAGGTCCTCGGAAATGAGCTTGCCGCCCGTCAGGATCCCGATGTCCTCGAGCATCGCCTTGCGGCGGTCTCCGAACCCCGGGGCCTTGACCGCGCACACCTGAAGAGTGCCGCGCAGCTTGTTGACGACGAGAGTCGCGAGCGCCTCGCCCTCGACCTCTTCCGCGATGATCAGGAGGGGCTTGCCCTGCTTGGCGATCTGCTCGAGCACCGGGAGAAGGTCCTTCATGTTGGAGATCTTCTTCTCGAACAGGAGAACCTTTGCGTTCTCGAGGATGCACTCCATCCGCTCGGCGTCGGTGATGAAGTACGGGGAGAGGTAGCCGCGATCGAACTGCATGCCCTCGACGACTTCGAGCGTCGTCTCGAGCCCGCGCGCCTCTTCCACCGTGATCACGCCGTCCTTGCCGACCTTGTCCATCGCCTCGGAAATGATCTTGCCGATCTCGACGTCGTTGTTGGCCGAGATCGTTCCGACGTGGGCGATGTCCTTGCCCTCGACGGGCTTCGACATCTTGTTGAGAGCCTCGACGGCGGCGCGGACGCCCGCGTCGATGCCGCGCTTCAACTCCATGGGGTTCGCGCCCGCGGTGACGTTCTTGATGCCCTCGCGGTAGATCGCCTGCGCGAGGACGGTCGCCGTGGTGGTTCCGTCGCCGGCCACGTCGGACGTCTTCGAAGCGACTTCGCGCACCATCTGCGCGCCCATGTTCTCGAGCGAATCCTGAAGCTCGATCTCCTTGGCGACGGTCACGCCGTCCTTGGTGATCGTGGGGGAACCGAACTTCTTCTCGATGACGACGTTGCGGCCCTTGGGACCGAGCGTCACCTTCACGGCGTCCGCGAGCTTGTTCACGCCGTGGAGGATGCGCTGGCGCGCTTCCTCACCGTACGAAATCGTTTTTGCTGCCATATTTCTGTCTCCGTTTATCTCTTAATCGGCGTCAGTGACTGCCGAGTGGTTATTTTTCGACGACGGCGAGAACTTCGTCCTCGCGCAGAATGAGGTGCTCCTCGTCGTCGATCTTGATTTCCGTCCCGGCGTACTTGCCGATCAGGATGCGGTCGCCCTTCTTGACGTCCAGAGGAAGCTGCTTGCCTTCCTCGTTGATCTTTCCCTTGCCGACGGCGACGACCTCGGCCTCCATGGGCTTTTCCTTGGCCGTGTCGGGGATGATGATGCCGCCCTTGCGGGTCTCCGTGGTCTCGAGACGCTTGACGAGGATGCGGTCGTACAGCGGTCGAATCTTCATTCTTTTCCTCCAGTTACCCTTCTGAGAATGCCGGGAAGACCCTGTGTGGATGCCCGGCGGGACCTGGATATTAGCACTCCTCGTCGTCGAGTGCTAGTACCGCCGGGCATCCGACGTAACACACTGATAAATAGGCAACTTACTGGCATGGAGGAATCGCCGGAAAAGGCCTCGCCGACGGCTTTTTTCGCGGTTTCGCGGAGAGAAAGTCGGCCGTTTTCCTGGGAAGCGGGGGCTCGGGCGCCGCCCCGGCCCCGGGGTATCGTCGCAACCCGATCCATGAACTCCGCAAGCTGGATGGGCCGCGACGTCCTCATCACGGGCGGCCTCGGCTTCATCGGGTCCAACCTCGCGATCCGTCTCGTGCGCGGGGGCGCCCGCGTCACGCTCTGCGACGCGATGATCGAGGGCTACGGCGGCAACCGCGCGAACATCCGCGAGATCGCCTCCGACGTCTCCGTCGTCATCGCCGACGTGCGTGACGAATCGGCCATGGGCGACCTGGTAGCGGACCGCGACGTCGTGTTTCATCTGGCGGCACAGGTGTCGCACGTGATGTCTCTCTCGAAC
This sequence comes from Acidobacteriota bacterium, assembly GCA_030854005.1. GTDB lineage: Bacteria > Acidobacteriota > Thermoanaerobaculia > UBA5066 > Gp7-AA6 > JALYUA01. Next base: position 769 of record JALYUA010000200.1, on the reverse strand, counting down.
CCGTACCCGGACATCGACATCAACATCAAGGGGACCGCCGCCGTCCTCGAGGCGTGCCGCAAGCGCAACCCGGACGCCGTCGTCGTCCGATCGGGAACGCGAGGGCAGTACGGCCCGGCCGTGCGGCTCCCCGTGTCCGAGGAGGCGCCGTCGGATCCTCGCGGCCTCTACGAGATCTCACAGCTCACCGCGGAGATGATCTGCCGGACCTACACGCGGATCCACCGCATCCGAACGGTCCCGCTGCGGCTGACCAACGTCTACGGGCCGAGGGCTCAGATGCGCCACTCCCATTTCGGCGTCGTCAACTGGTTCGTCCGGCTGGCGCTCGCCGGCGAGTCGATTCCGATCTTCGGCTCGGGGCAGATTCTCCGGGACTTTCTCTACGTCGACGATTGCGTCGAAGCGCTCCTGAAGGCCGCCGCGGAGCCATCGGCCGTGGGCGAGATCTTGAACGTCGGCAACGACCGGTCGGGAACCTTTCTGGAGGTCGCGCAGATCCTGCAGGACCTGGTGCCGGGCACCGAAATCCGGTTCACCGACTTCACGCCCGAGCGTCGCGCTCAGGAGCCGGGCGATTTCGTCTCGGACATCTCGAAGATCCGTCGCATGCTCGGATGGAGCCCGGCCGTCGACCTGCGGGACGGGCTCGCCCGGACGGTCGAGTTCTACCGCGAACGGAGAGAAGATTATTTCTGAGCTGTCAGCTCTCAGCTCTCAGCCGTCAGACCGGCTCTGAACACTCCACGCTCAACCCTGAACCCTGAAC
>JALYUA010000196.1 GCA_030854005.1 Acidobacteriota bacterium | reverse complement strand
CTGGTTTCGCTCCTACGGAAACGAGAACTGGGAATTCGACGCGGAGGGGCTGATGCATTACCGCTTCGCGAGCATCAACGACCTGCCGATCCGAGAATCCGAAAGGCGTTACCGGTGGCCCCTGGGGCGCCGCCCCGACGATCATTCCGGGTTAAGCGACCTCGGTCTCTGACGGACAGAAGCGCAAACTTGCTTTAGGCCAGAGCTTCCGGCCGTTCGTCCCCGCGTAAGAGGCAATCACCCGCTGGCGGTTCCCCGGAGAGCGGGTCTCTCGATAGTCTCGCGCTCGTGACCGTGTTGTCCTCGACGCGCCCGAAGAGCGGATCGTCCCCGACCGCCTGTCTGGTCGCCGCGCTGGTCGCACTCCTGGCGTTCCACCGGGGTGCCCTCGCGGCCGCATCCCCACCCTTCAAGGGAGGGCTCGCGTTTGGAAGGCACGAGGTGGGATTCGAAACGATCGTCGCCGAGGACCGGTCGCGCGCTTTTCCCGCCGCCACGGGGCTGACCCGTCCCCGACCCGTGGTGATCGCGGTCTGGTATCCGGCCACGAAGGGCACGGGAAGGATGATGCAACTCGGCGACTATCTCTTGGCGGAAGGAACGGCGCTTTCTTCTGCCGGGCTTCTCGATTCGTCCGCGAAGCGTCGGGAAGAATTCTTCGCCGAAGCCGGCAGGCGGGGCGCCGACCGCGGTGAGCTCGACCGGCTCCTCGCCCTTCGCTCAGTCGCGCGCCGCGGGGCCGGGCGGCTGAAAAGGTCATTTCCGGTCCTGCTCTGGGCGCACACGGACACTCTCGCCAAGGCGATTCCTTGCGAGTACCTCGCGAGCCACGGATACGTCGTCGTGTCGACGTCCGTTGTGGGTACCTTCGAGCGAGATCTCGACGTCGGTCTCTCGGGCGCGGAAACGTCGGCGCGCGATCTGGAGTTCGCGCTCGCTGAGGTCGCCGCGCGCGGGCTGGCAATCCCCTCCCGGACGGCGATTCTCGGAATGAGCTTCGGGGGGCTCTCCGAGATCTGTCACGCGCTGCGGCACCCCGAGCTTCGCGCGATCGTGAGCCTCGACGGCGGAGGCGGAAGCGCGTCGGGCGCGGCGACCGTCCAGCAGAGCGCCTTTTTCGACCCCGCCCGGCTGACGGCGCCGCTCCTTCACCTCTATCAGCCCGAAGGCGCGGACACCGCGTTCTTCGACGCGCTCCGATATTGCCGGAGAACGCTCGTCCGGTTCTCAGGCCTCCGCCACGCCGATTTCTCGGGCTCCGGCCTCCTGGAGGAAAGGGCCCCGCGATATTTCGGACCACCCACGGCCGACCGCGGGGCGCCGCGCACCGCCGTATGGAAAACGGTTCTCGATTTTCTTCAGGCGTCCTTCTCCGATTCCCGCGCGGCTTCCACCGCCGTCCCGGAGATCCCCGCGGCCATGGGCGAAACCCGCGTCATCGAACCGTTGCCACCGCCGCTCCGCCTCGAGGAGCTGCGGGCTCTCGTCGCGCGCGGAGGAATCCCGGCGCTGGAAGAGGCCTATCGCAAGCGGCAGGAGCGCGACGCGACGCCGGTCTCCGAAGACACGTGCCGCAAGCTCGGAAGCTGGCTCCTCGAGACCCGATCCCGCGAAGAGGCGCACCGGGTCTTCGAAATGCAGCTGGCAATGTATCCCCGATCCGCGCGAGCCCACTATTCCCTGGGGGCGGCCGAGCTCGGCCTCGGCGACAAAACATCGGCGACCCTCCATCTCATCCGGGCGCTCGAGCTATTGCCCGAGGATTCGACCGTCGACGCCCCGACCCGCCGGCGTATCGAAAAAGCCGCCCGGGAGGCGCTGCAATAAACGAAGCCCTGCAGAATCGCCGGCGCCGAACCCGGGAGCTCGGCGCCGGTCGCGGCCCTGCTCTGCGCGGTTACGGTCGTGGCGTGCCTGTCGGGCTCTGCGGACCGGTCGCGTCCCCGATACCACTGGCCCTGCGGGAACCCGTAGTCCCATGCGTCTCCCTCCCCGGAGCCCAGAGAACGGACGCCCCGTTGATCACGCAACTTCAAGGTTGCATTTCAAGATCGGCCGTGCAAATATGCAATCTGGAGGTTGCACATGAACCAGGACCGTATCGAGAAAAAGATCGTGTTGAAAGCGCCGAGAGCCCGGGTGTGGCGCGCCCTGTCGGACTCGAACGAGTTCGGGCGGTGGTTCGGAGCGAAGCTCGAGAGCTCGTTCGCGCCGGGCGCGCGCGTCCAGGGTCAGATCACGTTGAAGGGCTACGAGCACGTGAAGATGGACATGACGATCGAGCGGATCGAGCCGGAACGTCTTCTCTCCTATCGCTGGCATCCGTACGCGATCGAGACGGGCGTGGACTACTCCGCCGAGCCGACCACGCTCGTCGAGTTCACGCTGGAGGAGATCCCGGGAGGAACCGAGCTGACGGTGGTCGAGTCGGGATTCGATCGCATCCCGGGTGCTCGTCGCGCCGAGGCGTTTCGCATGAACGACCATGGATGGGCCGGGCAGCTCAAGAACATCGAGCGCCATGTCTCCTCCTAGCGGCGCCGCGGCGAAGGTCGAGCGCGCCAGGACCGTCTTCTCGGCCCTGGGCGACGAGACCAGGATGGCGCTCGTCGCCCGGCTTTCCGCCGGCGGCCCGCAGTCGATCACGCAGCTGACGACCCGGGCCGACGTCACCCGCCAGGCGATCACCAAGCACCTGGACGTCCTGGCGAGCGCGGGCCTCGTCAAAGACAGCCGCCGAGGGCGGGAGCGCATCTGGGAGCTCGACCCGACTCGGCTGACGGAAGCCGGCCGGACCCTCGATCAGATCTCACGGCGGTGGGACGAAGCTCTGGATAGCCTGCGGAAGTTCGTCGAAGACTGAGGGGCTCGGTCGGAGCGCGGGGCCGATGCACCGCCCCTCCCCCCCAACCCTCTCCCCGGGCCGCAGGGAGAGGGAGAGGCCCCCGTGGCGGGAAATGAGATCCCCAATTCGTCACCGATCCCCTTCTTGCGGAACCGTGTCGATCCGACCGGCCCTCGTTCGTCGTGATAGTAGAACCGGGGATTCGGCCGATAGCCGTCCGGGACCCGGCTCTGAAACAGAGGAGAGAAACATGCGATTCATGGTGTTCGTCAAGGCGGACAAGAACTCGGAAGCGGGCGTTCTCCCGGATCAGAAGCTCCTCGCCGACATGGGGAAATACAACGAAGAGCTGGTGAAGGCCGGTGTGCTCCTTGCGGGCGAGGGCCTTCATCCGAGCTCGAAGGGCGCCCGCGTCCGGTTTTCAGGGGACAAGAGGACCGTCATCGACGGGCCGTTTTCCGAGACGAAGGAGCTGATCGCGGGCTTCTGGTTGATCCAGGCGAAGTCGAAGGAAGAGGCGATCCAGTGGGTGAAACGCGCGCCCAATCCCTTCCCCGGCACCGAGTCCGAGATCGAGATCCGCCAGGTGTTCGAGGCCGAGGACTTCGGCGCGGAGTTCACGCCGGAGCTTCGGGAACAGGAGGAGCGGATCCGCGCCAGAGCGGCCGAGAATCAGAAATAAGAACCACCACCGGCGAAGCGTCGACAACGAGGAGGGATCCACATGGCAGCAAGCGGAAAGATCGTCTGGGTCGGCCGCGGGATCTCGATCCTGGCGTGCCTCGTCTTCCTGATGAGCGCGTTCATGAAGCTGAAGGGCGGGCCCGAGCTCTCCAAGGGCATCGCGCACATGGGCATCCCGGAATCCATGATCGTCCCCCTGGCGATTCTCGAAATCGCGTGCGTCGTCATCTATTTGATCCCGGCTACGTCGGTCCTCGGCGCGATCCTCCTGACGGGGTTCGTCGGCGGCGCCATCTGCACGCACTGGCGGGTCGGCGACCCGTTCGTCGTGCAGATCGTTCTCGGAATCCTGATCTGGCTCGGCCTCTATCTCCGGGAGGACCGTCTCAAGGCGCTCGTCCCCCTGCGGACTTCCTAGCGGCCGGTCTTGCCGGGGCGGGGCGCGCGCCAAAAAAAGGTGGCGCGCCAGGTCGATCGGCCGGCTTCCCGTTCGTCGTCTGAGTAGAGACGGGAAACGAGTTCCGGGCGAGAGCGCCCGGGCGCCCGGCTCGCAATCTATTTTTTCGAGGGAGAGACACCATGCGATTCATGATGCTGTACAAGCCCGGAAGAGAGACCGACGCTCCGCCGACCGCGAAGGAAATGGCGGACATGGGACGCCTGATCGGCGAAATGGCGAAAGCGGGCGTGCTGATCTCGACCGACGGACTTCAGCCGAGCTCGAAGGGCGTGCGCGTCCGCATCGCGGGAGGAAAGTTCTCGATGACCGACGGCCCCTTCACGGAGACGAAGGAGCTGATCGCGGGATTCGCGATCGTGCGGGTGAAATCGAAAACGGAAGCCATCGACTGGGCGAAGAAATTTCTCGAGGTCGTGGGCGAAGGCGAGTCGGAGATTCGCCTGATGCATGACGAGGCGGCGTTCGAATCCTGATCCGTCAGGACCGTCCGCGGGGACGGCACTCCGCGGGGACGGCACTCCGCGGGGGACGGCGCTCCTTCAGAGAGCGACGTCCGTCCTCGCAGAGGACGCCGTCACCGTCCTCGCAGTGGACGCCGTCACCGTCCTCCCGCCGCGAGAGCCGGCAGACGCCCCCGCCACCTCGCGATCGCGGCCGCGTGGAGCGGGTAGTGCCCCCAGGCGTCGAGCTTCAGCCGGCGGCGAAAGCGCGTCTCCTTTTTGAAGAGCTCCTCCGGCGCGTCCCGTACGTACGCGATCAGCCGCTCGTGGGTCTCACGCTGCCGGAAGAGAACCTCGGCGAGCGGGAGATGCTTTCGCCTTTCGGTCATGAGCGCGTTGAACGCGTCGATGCCGCCGTAGTGGACGCTGTACCGCGGCGGGCTGCCTCCTTCGCGGATCAGCGGAAGGTGTTTCAGCGCCTCCTCCTCCCACCAGGAGACATGCGCGATGACGTCGCGGACCGACCACGTCCCCGAAACGCCGGGGGGGAGCAGATCGGCTTCCGACAGTCCGGCGTAGGATTTCTCGAACTGCCCCCACGCGGCCTCGAGCCGCCGGAGCACGTCCCGCGTCTTCATCGTCCCCCCGGGCGGCCGCGTTTCCGGCACTCCGCGTCATGGAAGGTCACCCCGGCGGTGTGCCGCCGCCCGGAGCGCACGCGGCTCACCCCGTGCCGCAGGTGGACGCGATAAGGGCCTCGCGTCCCCTGCACCGGCCGATGGCTCACGGCGAAGATCACCGCGTCGCCCTGGCGCAGAGGCACGACCTCCGCCCGCGACTGCATCCGCGGCCTCTGCTCCGTCAGGATGAATTCGCCGCCGGTGAAGTCGCGGCCCGGCTCCGAAAGCAGAAAGGCGGCCTGGAACGGGAAGACGTGCTCGCCGTAGAGATCCTGATGAAGAGCGTTGAAATCGTCCGCGCCGTAGCGCAGAAGCAGCGGCGTCGGAAGAACCTGGCCGGCCGCGTGGCAGCGGCCGAGGAATTCCTCGAGGGTGGCGGGATAACGCCCGTCGATTCCGAGCGTCACGTTCCACCGGTCCGCGACGGGGGCCAGGCGGGGATAGATCGCGGTCCGCAGCGAGCGGATCACGTCGGGCAGCGGGTACGAGAAATACTGGTATTCGCCCCGGCCGAAACCGTGCCGCGCCATCACGACGCGGCTGCGAAACCGGTGCGGGTCCTCGTAGAGTCCGGCGATCGCATCGCACTCTCCCGGCGAGAGAAAACCAGGGACCATTGCCCACCCCCGGGCGTCGAGATCCTCGCCGGCGCGCGGCCAATCGATCGCGTCGACGCGGTCCTCGACCGAGTTCCGGCGAGGATCGAGCTCCGTCGGGACTGATCCCGGATCTTTTCTTGGGGTGGCCGCGTGCGCCGCCATGGTTTGCCTCCTCTTCGCTTTCGGACCGACCGAGCGGTCCTGACGACCGATCCAGGCAAGAATCTACCGTCGCCCCGTCCCGGGTGCTCGCCGCTTTCGGACATCGAATTGAGCTGCCAAGTCATTCTGAGGACTGAGGACTTGCACGTCCGAAAACGGCTGAGGTCCGGGGGCGAGCTGCGCTACGCTCGTCCTCCATGACGCAGGATCCCGCGGCTCTCTACAACGCGTACGCGTCGCGCGATCCCCGCTTCGACGGGGTGTTCTTCATCGGCGTGACGTCGACCGGCATCTATTGCCGGCCCGTGTGCACGGCCCGCACCCCGAAGGCGGCGAATTGCCGGTTCTTCGACAGCGCCGAAACCGCGGAGAAGGCGAATTTTCGCCCATGCCTGCGCTGCCGCCCGGAGCTCGCGCCCGGAAACGCGCCGGTGGACGACGCGCGCCGCATTCCGAGGCTGATCGCCCAGCGCATCGAAGAGGGCATGCTCGACGACGGCGGGGGGCTGGAGACCATAGCGAAGCAATTCGGGTGGAGCTCCCGGCAGATCCGGCGTGTCGTTCAGAGAGAGCTCGGCGTCTCGCCGATCGAGCTCGCTCAGACGCGCCGTCTCCTCCTCGCCAAGCAGTTGTTGACGGAGACGTCCCTGCCGGTGACCGATATCGCGTTCGCGAGCGGCTTTTCGAGCCTGCGCCGGTTCCATGACGCCTTCGGCAAGCGGTACGGCCTCGCCCCATCGCGCTTCCGAAATGCGGCCGACGGGACGGCTCGCGCGCCGCGGCCGTCGGAATCCTTCACGCTGCAGCTCTGCTACCGCCCGCCGTTCGACTGGGCGGGGTTGATGCGGTTCCTGGAGGCCCGCGCGCTGAAGGGCGTCGAGCGCGCGGACGAGGGCTCGTACGCCCGCACGATCCGGCTCGGCGCCCACACGGGTTGGATTCGGGTTTCCGACGCTCCTGAGCGCAACGCCGTCCTCGTGGAGCTCCCGCATTCCCTGACGCCGGTCCTCCCCGTCCTGCTCGGACGACTGCGCCACGTCTTCGACCTGACCGCGAGGCCCGACGTGATCGCCGCTCACCTGGTCCGCGACCCTCTGCTGGCCGCCTCGATCTCGGAAAATCCGGGGCTGCGGGTGCCGGGCGCCTTCGAGGGCTTCGAGCTGGGCGTCCGGGCGATCCTCGGGCAGCAGATCACCGTGAAGGGCGCGAGGACCCTGGCGGGCCGGTTCGTCCAGGCCTTCGGCGATCCGATCGTGACGGCGGACGCGGCGCTCGACCGGCTCTCTCCGACGCCGCAGCGGGTCGCGGCCGCGCCGGTGGATCAGGTCGCGGCGCTAGGCATCGTCCGGACGCGCGCGCGCAGCCTCATCGCTCTCGCGGAGGAGGTCGCGTCCGGGCGGCTCAAGCTCGATCCCGGCGCCGATCCGGATCTCACGATGCGGCAACTCGCGGCTCTGCCCGGAATCGGCGCGTGGACCGCGAACTACATCGCGATGCGGGCCCTGCGATGGCCCGACGCGTTTCCCAAGGAAGACATCGTCCTGCGC
>JALYUA010000269.1 GCA_030854005.1 Acidobacteriota bacterium | reverse complement strand
AACGGGAAACGGGAAACGGGAAACGGGAAACGAAGGAAATACGCGGCAGGTCCGCCTCCGTCTCGACTTCCTCTCGCTCTCAAGTCTCCTCGAGACTCCCCATCCGAATCACCGCCTTCCTGAGCCGGGTGTGTCGCTGTAACAGCTTCAGATAGCGGTCTTCCTCCCGGCCTGTTTTCGCGCGGAGGATCGCGGCGGCCGCCTGCTTTTCCCCGGCGGTCCAGCGCGGCAGGCCCGCGATCGCATCGAGGACGAGAACGAGGCCCATGGAGATGCGCCGCCGTTCGGCCGGCCAGTCGGCGAGGTCGACGCCGAGCGCCCGCGAGACCCGCGCCGCCGCGGCCTTCCGCATTGCCCCGGCGTCGCCGCTCCGCTCGCGCTTCATCCGCCGGGTGACGGCGAGCCCGAGGCCGCGGACGTGGAAGCGATCCCACTCCGGCTTTTCCGGTCCCGCGTCGAACAGCACGTTGCGCCCGGCGAGCTTTCGCAGCGTGCGTGCGGGAGTGCGCCGGTTCGGATCACGCGCGAGGTTCTCTTCTTCCCGGCCGGTGGCCGCACGAAGCTCCGGGGACGTCGACCGAAACCCGAGCTTGCGGTAGAACCAGAACGCGCCGGAGGCGACGGCCTCTTCGTTCTCAAAGCCGATCTGGTAAGGGTCAATCGAGAAGGAGGTCGCTCCCAGGACCTGTCGGAAGAGCTTGAGCACCCGCGCGTAGATCCAGGCCGACTCGCCTTCGCGGAACGTGTAATAGACGTTGAACCCGACTTCCATCCTCTCGAAGAAGCCGAGGCCCTCCACGTAGGCCACGGGAATCCCGTTCTTCGTCACGAACGCGGCGTACCCCGCCCGAAGCGGAAGCCGGCGGGCGGGCGGCAGGCCGAAGAGGGTGATCTCGCACCCGCGTCCGGCGTCCGCGACGCGTGCGGTCTCCGGATCGCCGTAAGTGAATCCGTAGAGCTCCCGGTATCTCGACCCGTTCGCGTCGCGCGCGAAATCGAGGCGGCGGAGACCCTCGCGGCGCGGGACGCGGCGCACCGGCAGCGGAGGGCTCGCGATCTCTTCCGAGACATTCACGTCGCGCCGGGCCAGCAGGGGCTCGCCGTGGATCCACGGCCGCGCATCCGAAAGCCGCGCGAGCGTCCGCGACGCTTTCCCCGACAGGTCCCAGACGACCGGAAGTCCGATCCCGTCGAACAGCTCCGCACGCTCCGGCGGCGGGAGCGGAAGCTCGCCGAAGCGCCGGAGAATCCAATCGAGCTCCCCCTCGCGGCCGCGCGCCGCGCTGATCCATGTTTGGTAGGGGACGTTGGCGTCCGCCAGCGCTTCCTCTTCGAGGACAGGAAGAAACCGCGGAAACGTCGCGCCCATCCGGTCCTGACCCTCGAAGGCGTCCCAGTCGACGCGGACGGCGCCGGGGTGGCGCGCCGCGAGGCCGCGGAGGAAGTCGTAGGTGAACGTCGTCGCCACGGACGTTCCCGCGATGCCGGCGATCTCGGCCGGATCGAGGGCGGACAGGTCTTCTCCGGCGTCCGCTTGCCGGGCAACGTCGCGCGCGAGCGACTTCAGGAGGCGGAGCGAGAGCCGGTGCACGGCCGCGGTCTCGGGATACGCGGCGTGAAAGAGGAGCGCCTCATGAAGCCGGGCGAGATCCGCCGGAGAGGTTGGGAGCGCCGCGCGGAGCCTCTGGAGGGCCCGGAGCGTCTCGCCCCCGGACGGCCGGCGGCGCCGCCCGGCCTCGAGAACCGTCAGGCTGTCATCGGTCACGGGCGGGCATTATCCAACGGCGGCCGGAGCTCTCCCTCTACAATCATCCGATGTCGCGCCGCGTCGCCCTGGCCGTCTTCCTCGTCCTGCTCCTGGCCGTCGGCGCCGGTCTCGTCGTCCGCCTCTCGGGCGGGGGCGGAATGCCCCGCGTCGCGGCGGGACCGACGGTCCTCGACGTGGATCTGGACGAGAGCTATCCGGAGGGGCCTCCCTCCGCCGGATTCTCGACCCTGCTCTCCCCGGCCCGGACCACCCTGCGCGAGTTGATCGAGACACTCGACCGCGCGGCGGCGGACCCGTCGGTCGCGGGGATCGTCGCCCGAGTCGGCAGCGGCCCCTCCGGGATGGCTCGCGCGCAGGAGATCCGAGACGCCATTCTCCGATTCCGGGCCCGCCGGAAATTCGCGTGGGCGCACGCGGAGACGTTCGGAGAGGGCGGAAACGCAACGCACGGATTCTTTCTCGCCTCGGGATTCGATCAGATCTTTCTCCAGCCGTCGGGCGATCTCTGGCTCACGGGGGTCGCGCTCGAGACTCCCTTCGTCAAAGGAACGCTCGAGAAGCTCGGAGTCGAGCCGGTGTTCGGGAAACGGTACGAGTACAAGAACGCCGTCGACTTCTACACCGAGAAGGGCTTCACCCCGGCGCACCGGGAGGCGCTCGAAAAGCTCAAGGACTCCTGGTACGCCCAGCTCGTCCGAGGGATCGCGACGGGCCGGCGGATCCCGGAATCGGAGGTGCGCTCGGCGATCGACCGGGCGCCGCTGCTGGGAACGGAAGCCGTGGAGGCCCGGCTGATCGACGGGCTCTCGTACCGCGACCAGGTGATCCGCAAGGCGCTCGCCCGCGCGGGCCGGTCGGCGCAAACGGTTTCGCTGGCCCGGTACCGCGCGCGAATCGGCCGGGCGCCCGGACGCCGGGCGCTCGCGCTGATTTACGGAGTCGGCGAGGTGACGCGCGGCCGCAGCACGGAAAACGCGTTTCTGGGATCGCTCACCATGGGCTCCGAAAGCGTCAGCGCCGCGTTCCGGGCCGCGGCCGAAGACCCGGCGATCCGCGCGATCGTGTTCCGGGTCGACAGCCCCGGGGGCTCTTACGTCGCCTCCGACACCATCTGGCGGGAGGTCGCCCGGGCCCGGGAAAAGGGAAAGCCGGTCATCGTCTCGATGGGAGACGTCGCGGGATCCGGCGGCTACTTCGTCGCCCTCGGAGCGGACAAGATCGTCGCGGAGCCGGGCACGATCACGGGCTCGATCGGAGTCTTCGCCGGGAAGTTCGTCCTCGCCGGCCTGTTCGACAAGCTCGGCGTCTCGTTCGACGAGGTGCACTCCGGTGGCAACGCGCTCCTGTGGGACCCGGCGCGCGATTTTTCGCCGGCGGAGCGCGCCCGCTTCGACGCGTGGCTCGACCGCATCTACGAAGACTTCACGTCCCGGGTCGCCTCCGGCCGGAAGCTCTCGAAGGAGCGGGTCTCGGAGATCGCGCGCGGCCGCATCTGGTCGGGCGAAGACGCGCTGTCGCTGAAGCTCGTCGACGAGCTCGGAGGTCTCGAGACCGCGGTCCGGCTGGCGAAGAGATCCGCGCGCATCCCGGCCTCGGAATCGATCGCCCTCGAGATTTTCCCGCGGCCGCGCAGCCTCGCCGACGTCGTCCGCTCGCGGATCTTCGGCTCGCGGGACCCCGAGCCGGAGGGCGACGGGCAGGCCGGGATGATCGGCGGCGCGCTCAGGACCCTTCAGCCGATCGCGCGCCGCCTGCATGCGCTGGGACTCGATGGACCCCGGGGCGTTCTGTCGATGCCGGAAGTGAAGTAGTCGTCAGGTTCCGCTCTCAGTTCGAGCGTCCGATTCGCAGCACGACCGTTTCCGCGATGAAGTCGTGGAGCGCCTGCTTGCGGCGCGTGAAGCCCGCCGTCGCAAACCCGATGAAGAGGGTGAAGCACGAGACGACCTTTCCCGCCGTGCGCGCGGTCGCGCGGGCGAAGGAAATGCGCCGTCCGAGCGTGTCGGTCACCCGGAGCCGCAGCGCCCGCTTTCCGAGCGTGGCCTGCGAGGGGGAGCTCTCCGAAAGCGCCGCGTAGAGCCACCAGACGGCGAGCTCGACGAGGTTCTCCGCGCAGTTCAATCCGATCGAAGACCCGGAGCTCTCCTTCCAGATCGGGGAAACAGGAACTCCGGCGGAAACCCGGATCACGGCGTCGGTCGCGAACCACAGAAGCAGGAGCACGCAGAAATCGAGGACGGCCGCGGCCGCGCGAATCCAGAACCCGGCGTAGGAGACGGCCGGCGTTGCCGGTTCGAGGGGGGCCGGCATCGGCAGGGACGGCGCCGGCGCAGGCATGGGATCAGGACCCGGAATGGCCGATTCCGGCGCGGGGACGATCGGCGATTCGGCCATGGCAAAGACTACCAGCCGGAAACGGAAATGTTCGCACTCCACACGAGACTGAAAACTGACGGCCGACGACTCACCTCTCCTCCAGCAGCGCCTTCAGCTTCGCGTGCCCCTCCCGGGAGATGGGGATCCGGGAGCCGTCCGCGAGAAGGGCGACATGGCTGTTTTTCGCGTAGAGCTCGATCGAGCGAAGCCGGTCGAGATTCACCACGAACGAACGGTGGACGCGGAGGAACCGGGCCGGGTCGAGGCTCTCCGCGAGGGCGGCCAGAGTCTGCAGCTTCAGGAACTTCTTTCCGTCGCTGCGCACGGCGACGTAGTCGTCCTGGGCCTCGAGGCAATCGACCTTGCCGACGGGGATCACGTGAACCTTCGGCCCGTCGCGGACGACGATTCTCTCCGCGAAGCTCCCGGGCGCGCGGGCAGACTTCGACACCGCGCCCGGATCCGGGGCCGCCGCGCCGGCGACGCGCCTCGCCCGCGCGCGGGAGAGCGCCTCGCGCAGACGTTCGGCGCGGTAGGGCTTCAGGACGTAGTCGGCGGCGTGGATCTCGAATGCCTTGACGGCCCACTGGTCGTACGCCGTCACGAAGACCACCGAAATCTCCGGAGCCAGGAGCTCCGCGACTTCGAACCCGTTCAGCTTGGGCATCTCGATGTCGAGAAACGCCACGTCGGGCCGATGGTCGGACGCGACGCGGACCGCCTCGAAGCCGTTCTCCGCCTCGCCGACGATCGTGACGCCGGGCTCGGCACCCAGGATCTCCCGCAGGAGGGACCGCGCGGGCTCCTCGTCGTCGACGATCAGGACGCGGACTTCGTCGATCACGCGTCCGCCCGGATCGGAATCGACAGGATCGCGAGATGGCGGCCGTCCAGGCGGCGCGCGGCGAACAGCGCCTCGCCGCCGTACAGGGCGGAGAGCCGGTCGCGCACGATTTTGAGTCCCAGGCCGCCCCGCCGCTTCGGCGGCGCATCGGGGTCGTAGGGGTTCTCGATCACGATCCGCAGACGCCTCCCCGTCCGCTCCGCCTGCATGCGGACGGTGCCTCCCGCCTCGAGCGTCGCGATCCCGTGAACGACGGCGTTCTCGACGAGCGGCTGGAGGAGGAGGGGCGGCACGACGCAGGCGCCGCCCTCGGGTGTGACGTCGGTCTCGACCGAGAGCCGGCGGCCGAAGCGCGCGCGCTCGACGTCGAGGTAGCTCGTCGCGAGCGCGATCTCTTCCGAAAGCGGAATGGCCGCGCGTTCGCCCACCGAAAGGCTCTGACGCAGAAAATCGGCGAGCCCGATGCACATCTCCCGCGCCTTCGCGGGGTCTGACCCGACCAGCGCGGAAATCGAGTTCAGGCTGTTGAAAAGGAAGTGCGGGTGGATCTGGGCCTTCAGCGCCTCGAGCTCCGCCTTGCGGGCGAGGATCTCCAGAGCCGCCTCTCGTCGCTCCGCCTCGCGAACCGCCTCGAAGGCGAGGAAAACGTAGTGGAGGGCGACGGAAAGGAGATAGAGCAGGAGGCCCGCGGAGAAGAGCACGGGGACCTCGCCCGCATATCGCTCGGGAAGGAGGGCGAACGCGGGAGCGAGCGCGATCAGCCTCACCAGCCCCGCCCCCGCGAAGACCCAGACCGCGCTGGTAAAGACGGCCGCCACGCCATGCGTGACGATCAGGAAGGCGAGGCGGTCTCCGGAGAGGGGAAGACCTCGGGCCGGGTACCAGGCAGACAGGGCGAGGAAGGCGTAAAGGAGCGTCATCGGGATGGCGACCGCTGCCGCTTCCTCGAGAGACAGGGCGCCCGGCCGCGCGAGGAGCGCCACCACCACCGCGGCCAGAGGCGCGCAAGCGGCGAGATACGGGCCGAGACGCCCTTTTCGGGCCAGGATCGGATGCACGAATCAGCTTTTCCCTTCGACCAGGTTCATCAGTTTTTGACTTCGACGCCGCCCATGATCGACATCCCTTTGACGACGAGCGTCTTTCCGGCAGCGCGACCTTCGGAAACCGCCGATCCCGCGCTGCGGGTCGAGCTCGAGAAAACGCCGAGCACCGGCACCCCGCGGACCACGACGTTCCAGTCCTCCGGCACTCGGAGATCGACGCCGCCCCAGAGCGTGAAGACCTCGAGCTCCGCGGAGTCGCCGCCGATTGCCGCGCCCCGAAGGTCGATCTGAAATCCTCCCATGATCGCGGTGACCTCGCCGCCACGAAAATCCTGGCTGCGCACCACGCGATCTCCTCCGCCCATCAGGGCGAACTCGTTCAGCGTCGAGTCCGCGATCGTTTCGCCCCGCATGCCGGCGAGCCTGCCG
>JALYUA010000265.1 GCA_030854005.1 Acidobacteriota bacterium | reverse complement strand
CCCCCTGCGACCGCTGCCCCGGCCGTGGCGCTCGAGCCGGTGGCCGCCGCGGCCGAGCAGACGACCATCCTCTCGAACGACCTCGTACGCGCCACGGTCTCCAATCGCGGGGCCGTTCTCTCCTCCTACATCCTGCTGAAGCACACCGACGAGCAGAAGCGGCCGCTCGAGCTCGTCCGCCAGGTGCCTGCACCCGCGCCGCGCCCCCTCGCGATCGACTTTCCCGGCCGGCCCGACCTGACCTCCCGCGCGGCGCAGGCGCTCTACACCCTCGAGCCCCTGGCCGACCGCGGCGTGCGCCTGAAGTTCTCGGACGGCTCGCTGTCGATCACCAAGGAGATCCGGCTCGGAACGGGTTACCTCTTCGACGTCCATACGTCGGTCGCCGGTGCGGCGCCGTACACCCTTCTGGTCGGGACCGGGCTCCGCAACGATGCCGACGAGCTCGTCTCACGCTACGCGCCCCCCGCGGCCGCGCTCGCGACGAGCGGCAACGGGTTCGAGCGCGCCCGGGCGGAGAAGCTCGAAAAGCCGCAGACCTGGCCCCTCGCCGAGCACGGCTACGCGGGACTCGAGGACAACTATTTTCTGGCGGTTCTGCTCCCGAAACAACCAGCCACGGCGGGGGCGCTTCCGGTCCCGGGCGTCGGTCCGATGACCGGCAAGGACGCGGCGGCCAAACCCGGGAACGGCATCACCGCGGGCGTGACGGCAAGCGGACCCCTGGATGCCCGGGCCTACTTCGGCCCGAAGGACGTCGAGGTTCTGGAAAGTGCGCACCTCGGCCTGGAACGCACGGTCGACTTCGGCTGGTACGGCATCCTGGCGAGACCGCTTCTGTGGCTCCTGAAGCGCACGTACGGACTGGTCGGAAACTTCGGCGTCGCGATCCTGCTCGTCACGCTCCTGATCCGGATCCTGCTCTTCCCCCTCATGCACAAGAGCTACTCGTCGATGAAGAAGATGCAGAAGCTCGCGCCGAGGATGAACGCCATCCGGGACAAGTACAAGAAGGCCAAGACGGACGCGGCGCAGCGAGCGAAGATGAACGAAGAGATCATGAAGCTCTACCAGACGGAGGGCTACAACCCGATGAGCGGGTGCTTTCCCGTGCTGTTGCAGCTCCCGATCCTGGTCGCCTTCTACAACGTCCTCTCCCGCTCGATCGAGCTGCGCCACGCGCCCTTCGTGCTCTGGATCCGGGATCTTTCGGCGGTCGACCACACGTACGTGCTGCTCATTCTAATGATCATCTCGATGTACGTGCAGCAGGCGATGACGCCCACGACGGCGGATCCCGCGCAGAAGAAGATCTTCATGGCGATGCCACTTCTCTGGGGATTCTTCCTGAAAGACATGCCTTCGGGTCTCGTGCTGTACTGGCTCTTTTCCAACGTGCTGACGATCTTTCAGCAGATGATCATCAATAAAATGGCGAGCGGCGGAGAGCCGGCGCCGGAACCCAAAAAACTGCGGCAGGCGCGCGCGTAAGAGCAAGAGCGCGGGAGTTCCCATGCGATTTGAAGGAAAGTCGGAGCAGGAAGCGATCGAGACCGCGCTCAGGGAGCTGAAGAAGCCCGCGTCCTCTCTCCGGTACTCGATCGTCCGCGACGAGAAGTCGTTCTGGGGCGGCCGGGTCGTCGAGATCGAGGTCGAAGTCGGGGAGGAGTTCGGGGCGCGACCGGATGCGCCGGCCGCCGCTCCGGTCCCGCAGGAGCGGACCTCGTCTCCTCCTCCGCCACCGGCTCGACCGGCCATGGCTCTTGCGTCTGCCCCCACCCCTTCGCCCGCGCCGTCCGGACGCGCCCCGTCGGTCGCGGGACGCGCCGCGGAACCGGACGGCGAACGCGGCCGCTCCGGTCCCGCCGGGCCGGGCGCGATGGACGACGAAGCCTTCACGATCGTCGAGGCGACCCTGACGGAGCTTCTCTCGGCGGCGGGTTTTCTCGTCGAGACGCGCCGCCGGCCGGGCGAGGAGATGCTTTTCGAGCTCATCGGGGACGACACCGAGCCCCTGCTCGCCAACCGCGGCGAGGGCCTGAACGGGCTCGAAGTCCTGACCGGGCGGATCGGATCCAAGCGGCTGGGACGCCCCGTGTATCCGCGGCTCGACGCCGAGGGATTCCGGGCGCATCAGCGCGAGTCGCTCGAGGAATTGGCGCTGCGCTCGGCGAACGAGGCGAAGCGCACGCGCAGCCCGCAGCTGCTTCCTCCCCTCTCTCCGGGCGAACGGCGGCTGATCCATCTCGCGCTCGCGGCGGATCCCGAGGTCGAGACGGAGAGCGAGGGCGACGGGTTCTTGAAGCGCGTCGCGGTACGGCCGAAGGCGAGCTGAGCCCGCGGACCGCCCGGCGCGAGGCGCTCCCCTTCTTCTTTTCCGTCGGAGCGCCGCCTTCGAGCAGGAGGACCGTGAAAGGCTCCTGAACCGACATGCGCCCGGATCCCTGGTCCCTCGAGGACACCATCGTCGCGCCGGCGACGCCGCCGGGCCGCTCCGCCCTGGCCCTTCTGCGCCTCTCGGGACCGAGCACACCCGAGATCCTCCGCGCCGTCGCCCCGGATCTCCCGGAGACGCTCCCCGACCGCCGCCCGCTCCTCGCGCGGCTCTCCGACGCGCGCGGCGCGCCCATCGACCGCGGGCTCGTGACCTTCTTTCCGGCCCCCCATTCCGTCACCGGGGAGGACGTCGCCGAGATCTCGGTGCACGGCGGGGTCGCGCTCGTGCGCGCGCTTCTCTCCGCGTTGATCGACGCGGGCGCGCGGCCCGCCCGCCCCGGTGAATTCACGCAGCGCGCGTTTCTCCTGGGCAAGATGGATTTAGTCGAGGCCGAAGCGGTGCGCGACCTCATCGAAGCGAAGACTCCGGCCGCGGTCTCGGCCTCCGCGCGGCGCCTCGACGGAAGCTTGTCCCGCCGGCTTTCGGCCGTCCGCGCCTCGCTCGTGACGGCGGCAGCGGAGATCGGAGCGGCCCTCGATTTCTCCGAGGACGTCGGCGAGTCGTTGCCCGCCGCGACCACGGAGCGGATCGCGCAGGCCGCGCGAGAGCTCGATCGCCTCTCCCGGAGCGGAAAGCGGGGCCGGCTGCTCGCCGGCGGCGCGCGCGTCGTTTTGCTCGGGCGTCCGAACGCCGGAAAGTCCACGCTGTTCAACGCGCTCGTCGGAGCGGATCGGGCGATCGTGACCGCGATTCCGGGGACGACCCGCGACACCCTCGACGCCGTCATCGACGTCAACGGCATCCCGGTCGAGCTCGTCGACACGGCGGGCCTGCGCGCGACCGAGGACCCGATCGAGCGACTGGGGGTCGACCGCGCGCGGGCGGCGGGGGAGGCGGCGGACGCCATCCTCTATGTGGTCGATTCCGTCGCGGGCTGGAGCGGCGAGGACGAGAACGCGATCGCGGATCTCCCTCCGGACCGGCGGCTGGTGATCGCCAACAAGGTCGACGGGGTTGCCTCGGATCGGCGCGCGGCGGGCGACGTCCTGCCGCCGAGCGCGATGGCGGGACCGGCCCTGGCGCTCAACGGCCTCGCGAGCGGCGCCGGCGAGATCCTGCGGTCGGCGATCGCGGGGCTCCTCGAGGCCGGCGTTCCGCCCGAAACAGGCTCCGAGATGCTGGGATCCGCGCGTCAGCAGAGCGCGGTCGATCGCGCCGGCGCCGCCGCCTCCGCGGCGCTCGCCGCGCTTGCCCGAGGAGAGTCGCCGGAATATCCGGTCTCGCACGTTCACGAAGCCCTCGATGCGCTCGCCGAGCTCACCGGCGAGACGACGCCCGAAGATGTCCTGACCGAGATCTTCGCCACGTTCTGCATCGGGAAGTGAAAGGAGCGCGCACACCGCGCGGCTTCAAACCCGGGTGCGGGCGTCCCACCCGCGCCCGGGTTTGCTAGGGGAAGCGATGGCATACAGGAGCGGTAATGTTGGTCTTCAGAAGTCACCCGATCAGAATCTCAAAACCGAAAACCAACACGGAGAACTGAAAAACTGAAGACGGAAATCTCTTCCTTCGACGTCCTCGTCATCGGCGCCGGCCACGCCGGGATCGAGGCGGCGAACGCCGCCGCGCGAATGGGCCGCCGCGTCGGCCTCCTGACGGCGTCCCTCGACTCGATCGGGCGGATGTCGTGCAACCCCGCGATCGGCGGGCTCGCCAAGGGACAGCTCGTCCGCGAGGTCGATGCCCTGGGCGGCCTGATGGGCGTGCTGGCCGATCGCGCCGGGATCCAGTTCAAGGTCCTGAACCGCTCGCGCGGACCGGCCGTGTGGGGCCCGCGGGCGCAGTGCGACAAGGCGCTTTATGCGCGACTCGCGTCCGAGGCGCTTGCGTCGACGCCCGGCCTGACGTTGATCGAGGGGATGGCCGAAGACCTCGTCGAGTCAGGCGGACGCGTGCGCGGGGTCGTTGCGAGAGAGACGGCTTCCGGCGGCGACCGCGGAACAGCGTTCCGGATCGACGCCGAGACCGTCGTCGTGACCGGCGGCACGTTCCTGCGCGGGCTCATGCACACCGGCGGCGTGCGGACGCCCGGAGGGCGCGTCGGAGAGCCCCCCGCGATGGGTCTCTCGAGCGCGCTGTCCCGGGCCGGCATCGCGCTCGGGCGCTTCAAGACCGGAACTCCGCCTCGCGTCGCCCGCGGGAGCGTCGACTTCGCCGTGTGTGCCCCGCAGGCGGGAGACGAGCCGCCGGTTCCCTTCTCCTACCGGACGAAGACGCCGCCGCGCAACCAGACGCTCTGCTGGATCACGTCGACGAACGCCAAGGCGCACCGGATCATCCGCGACAACCTGGACGCGAGCCCCATGTACTCGGGGGCGATCCGCGGCATCGGCCCCCGGTATTGCCCGTCGGTCGAAGACAAGGTCGTGCGTTTCGCGTCCAAGGCGGCGCACACGCTCTACCTGGAGCCCGAGGGTCTCGACGCCGAAGAGATTTACATCAACGGGCTCTCGACCTCTCTGCCCGAAGAGATCCAGCGCGCGATCCTCGCGGAGATCCCGGGCCTCTCGCGCGCGCGGATGCTGCGCGCTGGCTACGCGGTCGAGTACGACTACGCGTTTCCGGACCAGCTGTCGCGGTCGCTCGAGGTGCTGGCGGCCCCCGGCCTCTTTCTCGCCGGGCAGATCAACGGCACCTCGGGATACGAGGAAGCGGCGGCGCAGGGACTCTGGGCGGGCGTGAACGCCGCGCTCGCCGCCCGGCGCGAAGAGCCCTTTCTCCTCGAACGCTCCGAGGCGTACGCCGCCGTTATGGTCGACGACCTGACCTCGAAGGGCCTCGAAGAGCCCTATCGACTCTTCACCTCCCGCGCGGAGCACCGTCTCCTTCTCGGCGTGGACACGGTGCTCTCGAGACTGCTGCCGCACGCGCGCCGGCTCGGGCTCGTCGAGGAATCCGACTACGACGCCGCCATGCGCTCGGAGGAGCGCGTCGCGCGCGCGGACCGCGAGCTGGCGACCCGGACCGTCCACCCCAACCGGGAAACGCTGGCCCGGCTGATGGCGGCGACGGGCGCCCGCTTCGATTCGCCCACC
>JALYUA010000254.1 GCA_030854005.1 Acidobacteriota bacterium | reverse complement strand
CGCTCAACGCTCAACGCTCAACCCTCTCTCCCCAGGGCATACGCCTCGCGAATCCAGCCCTGGAATTCTTCGTCGAGCTCGTCCAGCCGCTCCAGACAGAAATGGTGCACGACGTTGCGCGGCGAGATCGTGTCGATCTTCTGGAATCGCGGATTCGGCACGCGCCGCGCAAAGACGAAGTGACCGATCAGGTGCATCTGTCGCGGTGACACCGCCAGGAACGACGTGCGGACCTGAAACGCGATCCGGGTTTTCTCCGGAATGACGGTGACCGGCCCGCACCGGCGGACCAGCGTCTCGAGCGACTCGAAGAGCTCCAGGATCGCGGGATCGCGGCCCGCGAACAGCGCCGAGAGCTCGTGGCGGCCGCACGCGTGCGGCTGGTTCCGGTTCGCGAAACGCCGCGCGCATCGGGGGCACCGCCAGAGCAGCTTCTCCGGAACGTCGGCTGCGGGCGGGCTCACGCCTCCCCCCGCGATTCGAGCCATCGCGCCAGGTCCTCGTGCCCCTTCGCCCGCGCCATTTCGGCGGCCGTTCGTCCATCCTCGGCGCGCGCGTCCGTGCGGGCCCCGTGCGCGACCAGAAGCTCCGTCATCGCGGTATCCCCGTTGCCGGCGGCCTCGTGCAGCGCCACGTAGCCGGCCTGCTGCACCGCGTTGGCGTCCGCGCCCGCTTCGAGAAGCAGGCGAATCGATTCGGGATTGTGCGACGCCGCGGCCGCATGCAGGGCCTGCACTCTCATCGCGTTTCTCGCCGTCGCGCCGACGTCGGCTCCGGCCTCGAGGAGGACCCGGACCGCCTCCGGGTGCCCGAAGAAGGCCGCGAGCCCGAGCGGGAAGAAGCCGTCCGGCGACCAGGCGTTCGCGCGCGACGGATCCTCGTTGAGCAGATCGCGGAGACGGTCGATCTTTCCGAACGCGCTCGCCTCGAAGATATCGAGCGGCGCTCCGCGGGCGATGAACGCGTCCGCGACGTCGGGATGCCGGTAGTACGCCGCGAGCAGAATCGCCGAAGGGCCGTCCGGGACGCGGGCGGGGAGCAGCTTCGGGTCTCGATCGAGCAGCGCCTCGACGTCAGGCCGGCGGCCGGCCTTGACCGCCTCGAAGAGCTCCCGTTCCGAGTCGGCCATGTGTTCTCCCTGAGCGATCGACGACCGGATTATCTCAGAGGGGCCGATGTCCCGATCGGCGGCGGCGGCTCCGCGAGCGTCGTCAAGGGCAAAGCGTCAATCGAACTCGAATCGAGGTGGTTTCTGCTCCGCTCCCAGCCGGCCGGCGGCGATGTCGGCCTTGAAGTAGCTCTCGCCGCGCACCGGACTGCCGGCCATCCGCCGCAGGATCGCGATCTGGCCCACGTGCGCCAGCGCGTCGGCGATCGGGCCCTGGAACAGCTTCTCGGGAGTGTTGCCGAGCGGCTCCGCCGACGCGAGGATCCGGTCGAGCTCTTCCAGACCGCGAAAAAACCGGGCGACGTCGTCGTCCCAGTCCGCGGGCGGCGTCTCCTTCCAGGCGGTCGCGCCGCGGGCGATCGTCGCCCCCCAGTCGAGGAGGTCCCCGATGTGGGCGAGGATCTGCCCGGGAGTCCGGGCGCCTTCACGCGACTGGAATCCCGAAAATCCCGGCGGGGCGCCCCGGACCGCCTTGGCTCCGCGATACGCGAGCGTCGCCAGGGTGTGCCGGAGAAACTGGCGTACAGGATCCGTGTCCGTCATCTCGAGACCTCCCCCGGCTTCGCGGCCCCGGCTCTCGCGGCCGAACGTCAGCGCGTGTACTCCTCCGCTCCCAGAAAATGGAGAGACACGTACGGCTCGGACCCGACGACCCAACTGTCGTGGGGAACGCCGGGCATGGAAAACAGGCCGCCCGCCACGAGCTCGACGATGTGCCCGTCGTCGAACGCGGCGACGGCGCTCCCCGACAGCACCATCCCCAGGTGGCCAACGGTGCAGCGCGTCTGCCCGAGCTCGCGTCCGACGTCTTCGGACCACTTCCAGCCGGGCTCGTACGTCGCGCGCCCGATCGTCATGCCGCCGAGCCGGATGATCTCGAACTTGCCCTTCGGAAACTGCCGCGTTTCGTCCGGACTGTCGAACCGCCTGAGGACGACGTCGATCATGGTCCCATCCGACTCGGCTGATAAAGCGCCGCAATCGCGCCCGCGGGATCGCGGAACACGCAGAAGCGCCCCTCACCCCCGTAGGCGACAGGCCCATGAAGGACCTTTCCGCCGAGCTCGACGCACTTCCGAACGCTTTCGTCGAGATCCGCGACCGTGATGTAGACGAGCCATTGAGGCGGAATCGCGGCGTTGCTCCCCCGCGCGTGACAGATGCCGGCCACGGGTGGCTCGCCCGGTCCCGGGTGGACGCAGTAGTCGCTGTATCCCCCCATGTCGACGTCGCTCGCGGTCCATCCGACCACCGAGCGATAGAAGTCCCGGACGGAGTTCGCGTCGGGAACCGTCAGGTCGATCCAGCCGATGCGCCCGATCTCTCCGGAGGAAGTCATCCTCGCTCCTCCCCGTTTCCCCGATTTCGGCGCCGCCCGGGCTACTTCGAGATCTGAAACGTCGACATCCCGCGGTCCGCGGCCTCTTCGTCGAACCCGTACCGGCCGCCCATCCGGCCCAACGTAAAGACGCGGCCCTTCGAGATCACCGCCGCACCCTTCATCCGGAGCGCGGCACGGTTGTCGGGCGAGGTCTCGAGATTCCAGACCAGCCCGGGCGACCCGCGACGGAGGCCGGAAGGCGGACGGAGAAACGGCCCTTCGGCGGCGAGAACAGGACCCACTCGTCGAAGTCCTGTGCGCACAGGCCTGCCGCCGCGAGCACGAGGATGGCGAAGACGCCGAGCCGGAGGAATCGCGAGCGCATCGGAGGGTGATTGTAGGTCAGTAGGCCAGCGTCATCGGCCCGCCCGCTCCCGTTTCCATTTGTCCCGCAGATACCAGGACATGTGCTCCCCGTACTTCTCCTGGAGCTCCGGTTTCCTCCAGTCCTGTCCCGTGATGACCCGGCGGCAGGACTTCGCGCCGCACCGGCACTCCATTTCGTACGAATCGTCATCGGTCATGGCCCAGTCGTGCGTGAGCTCCTCGCCCGGCCGGATGTCCCGCAGCGCCACGAAGACGATCTGGCCGGCGACGCCGACGTTGGGCTCGCACGAGTGATTGCTGAAGATCATGCCGCCCTCACGCTCTTCCGCGCGGATCGGACCGATGAAGAATCCGTCGGCGACCTGGATCTCCGCCGGCCCGAGACGGGAGGAGACTCCGGCCAGGTCCTCGCGGCCGAAGATGAAGCCGCCCTTGATGGCCACCATCTCGCCCGCGCGGATCTCCTCGGTCGCGAACAGGCCGCGGCCCTGGATCGCGCTCTCGCGCACCGCCGCCCTGGGCGACCTCCAGGAGACGTCCGTCATCGGGGACCTCCTTCCGAATCCGAAGGGGCGTACTGCGCGACGCCGTTGCCGAACGACCAGTTCTCGCGGGAGACTTCGATGAGATTCACGAGCACGTCCTCGGGACGCACGGCCGCGCCGGAGGACAGGTTGCGAGCGATCGCGGCGAAGAGGGCTTTCTTCTGCGCGAGCGTGCGGCCCGCGGAGATCGTGATCTGAACGAAGACGATCCCGCGCGTGCGCGCAATCGAGAGATACCCGGGATCGAACACGAGCCCGCCGGGTCCGTGCTCCGCGATCACCTGGAAGCGGTCGAGCGCGGGAACTCCGATCGACTCGACGAGGGCCTGGTGCACGCCTTCGCCGATGGCGTCGAGCTCGCCGCGGGTTCGGCCCTGGAGGACGTCGATCCTTACGAGGGGCATTGGAGCTCCTTAGTCGGGAGGGGGAAGGCGGGAGGCGGAAGGCGGACGCTCTTTGCCGACCGCGTAGTGGAGGCGGACAACTCCGTCCGGGTAGGCCTGCGAGGATTGGAGCGTCAGCGGCAGTTCCCGCCTGCCCGGCTCGACCAGGGGGATTCCCTCCCCGATGAGGACCGGAATGACGTTTACGATGAGGTCGTCGATCTGCGCGACATCGAGGAAGGACGCGATGAGACTCGCTCCTCCCACCATCCAGATGTCCTTTCCGGTCTCCTTTTTCAGCCGCCGGGCGAGCTTCCCGGGCTCTTCGGTCACGAACTCGACGCCCTTCGTTTTCGAGCTCCGATGACTCCGCGAGAACACGTAGTTCTTCTTTCCCGTAAACGACTCCTGGCCGAGTTTCACGCCCATCTCCCACGTCTTGCGGCCGAGAAGCACGGTGTCGATCGACCGATAGAACTCCGCCATCCCGTAATCCCCGGGAGGATGGGGACGGTCGAGCCACTGGACGTCTCCGTCGGGTCGAGCGATATATCCGTCGGCGCTCGTCGCCAGGTACGCGATGATTTTTCTCATGTGACGTGTCCCCCGAGTCCGTCCGCCTCCCGCCTGCCGCGTTCCGCTTTCTCCATGACGTACACCACGGCCGGATGCTTCACACCGCGCAGCACGAGCCTGTCGCCGACGAGCCCCTCGGTGCGCGCGCCCGCTTTTTCGGCGACGCGATGGCTGCCCGCGTTACCGACGGCCACCACGATCTCGAGGCGGACCAGGTCCGTCCTGCGGAAGGCGAAGTCCGCGAGCTGCCGCACGGCCTCCGTCGCGACACCCCGGCCCGCCGCGGACGTGCGCACCCAGTACCCGAGGTTGGCGGCGCGTTCCTCCCTCCGGATCTGGTTCAGTCCGCACGTGCCCAGAAACGCATGAGCCTCGTCCTCGATGGCGAAGTTGTACTCGCGTCCTTCCCGCCACACGACTTCGCAGTGCGCGATCCATCCCCGGCTCTCCTCGAGCGAGTATCCCGGGTGGCACCACGGCATCCACGGAGAGATCTCCGCGAGGGACTCCCGCGCGGCCTCGTAGATGCGTTCGGCGTCGCCGGCCTCGTAGCGCCGGATTCTCACGGGCCGGGCGAGATGCGATGCCTGCCGATCGAGGCGCCGGCGAGCGGCGCCGGCGGATCGAGTGCTCCGTCGCGCGACCATGCGGCATTGTTTCGCAGCGGGGCACCGCTCCTCAAGAGCGCGGCCGGCCGGACCGAGCCTGGAACGGAGCTACTTGAGGAGAACCGCGACGGACGCTTCGGCCCGCGCGTGCAGGTCCGGCGGAGCGCCGAAGAAGACGCCCTTCGTCTGGCCCGCGCCGTCGAAGAGAAACAGCGTCGGCACGCCGCCGAGGTCTCCGAAGCTCCGCGCGATGTCCGCCGTCCCCATCGACCAGACGAACGGCAGGCGCAGCTCGGCCGCGAGCTGGCGGACTTTCGGCTCGTCGGACTCGACCGCGATCGCGACCACCGCCACCTTGTCGCCGTAACGCTTCTTCACTTCGCCGAGCCAGCCGAGGGTGCCTCGACAGGGCGGGCACCACGTCGCCCAGAACTCGACGAAGACGGGACGCCCGGCGAGGTCCTGCCGCGAGAGTTTCCTGCCGTCGAGATCCGTGATCGAGAACGCCGCCGGCAGCGACGAGATGTCCGGCCGCCCGGGGCCCGGCGCCTGCGCGCGCGCCGCCGCCGTGTCTCCCGCCAGGACGAGCTCGACCATCCGCGTGAGGTCGGACCGGAAACGCTCATGCGCCTCCGTGCTCTTCAAGGGAGCGTATCGCCCTCCGTCCGCTCCCTCGCCCTTCCCATAGAAGCCGAAGTCTTTGGGAGTGGCCGCGAGAACGTCCCCGACGAAGATCGCCGGGTACCGCGTCACCCCGAACTTCTTCGCGAGCGCCGAGTCCCCGTAGTTCTCGGCGACGAACCGAGCTTTCCCTGCGAACCCCGAGACCACGCTCTGTGCCAGCAGACCTGCCGGATCGGAGATGTTTCACGTGTAGGGCCAGCGGACGAGGGTCACCGTCACGGCGGCGGGAGCGGCTGGCGGCGTCGGCGTGCCGGGCTGGAGCGCCGCGACGTAGAGCGGGAGCACGTCGCGGACGATCGCGGATGCGGCGGCGCCGTTGGACCCTTCGGTTTCCAGATCGGCTTGCGCGCCCTCGACGAAGAGCCGCCCAAGGCTGTCGTCCGAGGGGCTCGCGTCGAGCTTCGCGGCGGCCTCCGCGAGCCTCGATTTCAACGCGGCGCGATCCGCCTCCGGGGGCTGCAGCGTCCCGAGCCGCTGCACGGCCTGCAGGTACCGCAGCAGCGCGCCGTAACGGAGGCCGGCGGCGTCGAGCTCCCTGGCGTCCTTTAGGGACGCGCTCGTGACGATGAAGTCGACGTGGCGATCGATCGAAGCGGGCGGACGATAAGCCGCGAGGAGCCGGGCCTCCAGCGCGTCGAGCTCCGGCGCGAGGCTCCGCACGGCAGGCGGGGAGCGGCGCGGTCCCGGGGGGAGCGTGCGGCAGAACGCCGAGAAATCCCGCTGCGAGAGCGCGGTTCCCAGATAGAGGAGGCCGCTGTCCGGCACCGTGCTCCGCCCGTAGTCGAGGCTCGCCTCGTAGTAGGGCCGCACCTGTCCGAACGTCGATTCCGCGAGCGCGCGCACCGCCGCCGGCCGCACACCGTCGAAGCGGTTCGAGGCGACGGGCGCAAGGTCCGACTGAATCGACTTCCCGACGCTCGCCCACTCCCTTTCGAAGAGCGCCACGTCCTTGCGCTCCGCGGCAGGCCGCCCCTGCATGAACTCGGCGGCCTGAATCTGCAGGCGCGCGCTGGCGAGCCGCTGGAGGGCGAGAAGCCGGCGGCCGTCACGCAGCGCCTGCCGCGCCCGTTCGAGCGCCGGGCCGCCGTTTTTCTTCACATCCGCCGAGATCTCGTCGGCGGCGGGGCTCCTGGCGAGGATCGCCGACCAGCGGTCGATTTCGGCCGCGATCGGGTCGGCGGCCTTTCCGGGCCCGCTCGCCCGAAGGGAATCTCCGGACGCGGCGAGAAGCGCCGCGGTCAACACCAGCAGAGTCGCGTGTTTCCTCGACATCAGAGGCTCTGAAACTGGCTTACGGGCGCAAATCGCGAAAGTTCGGACCGGTCGGAAGGAAAATTCGGGAAGAGGTGCAAGGCGAGACGCCGCGTCTCAGGAGTGGCGACAAGAGGGAACACAGAGAGGACCTCGCCAAGGAGCCGGCGAGCTGGCGCTCGAACGGCTCGGACTCGTCTCCGTTCGAAACCACCCGGACGAGAGATCCGAACGCGACCGCGCGGCTCCGGCCATCCGATCCCGCACGCCAGCGCTCGATCATCCCGTCACCTCACAATCGTGCCGCTCCTGCGCCCGCCCGGGCGATTCGCGGCGCGCCGGCGAAGTCTCGCCTACTCCGAACGCAGCGCCGTGAGCGGGTCCGTCCCTGCCGCCCGCATCGCCGGTACGAGACTCGCCGCGAATGAGACGACGAGGAGCAGAGCCGCCGCGCCCGCGTAAGTTGCCGGGTCGGCCGGGTGCACCCCGTAGAGGAGCCCGGAGAGCAGACGGCCGGCGGCGAGCGCTCCCAACGAGCCGACGACGACGCCCGCCGCGGCGAGTCGGAATCCCCGGGCGAGAAAGATCCGCAGGACGCCGGACGGAGTCGCGCCGAGCGCGATGCGAACGCCGATCTCGTAACGCCGCCGCGCGACTCCATACGAGATCACTCCGTAGAGGCCGGCGCAGGCGAGCAGGAGCGCCGACGCGGCGAAGAGGCCCACGAGAACGGTGCGGAAACGCGGTTTCGCGACGGCGCGCGAGAGCACGTCCCGCATGGTGCGCGCGCCCCACACCGCGACGGCCGGGTCGAGCTCGTGGATCGCTCGCTCGACCTCCGCCGCGCCGGCGGCCGCGTTCCCGGCCGTCCGCAGGACCAGGTTAACCCCTCGCCTCGGCAGCGAAGCATCCTGGGCCAGCGGCAGGAACATGCCTTCGGCCGCGGCGCCGCCGCGGTCGAGCCGCCGGACGTCCCCGACCACCCCCACCACGGTCCGCTCGCGGCGATCGGAGAACGTCATGATCCGTTTTCCGATCGGATCGGCTCCCGGCCAGTAGTGCGCCGCGAAAGCCCGATTGACGGCGATGACGGGAGCGGAATCCTCGCGGTCCGCCTCCGTGAACCCGCGGCCGGCGAGGATCGGCATCCCGATCGTCTCCGGAAATCCGGGCGAGATTCCGCGAATCTCCGCCTGCGGCGATTGCGCGCGCGACAAGCGGGGATGCCCCTCGGGCCAGAACGACAGCGTCATCGACCCTTCTCCGGGAAGGGTGCTCGCGGCGGCCGCCTGGCGCACCCCCGGCAGGGACTTCACGCGCTCGATCGCCCGCCGGAAGAACCGCGCCTGGCTCCCCGCGTCGCCCTGGCCGCCCGCGGAAACGGCCACCGAGAGCGAGAGGACGTTCTCCGACGCTATACCCGTCTCCGTCCGCGAGAGACGGAGGTAGCTTCCGCCGAGAAGGCCCGCACCCACGAGCAGCATCAGGCAAAGAGCGGTCTGGACGAGCACGAGCGCATCGAGCGCGCGCGACCGCTCCCGGCCGCCCGAAGGCGACCTGCCGGACGCTCCGATCCCTTCGAAAATCGCCCGCCTCGCGCCCGAGAGCGCCGGAACCAGACCGAATAGAACGGCGGTGCAGAGCGCCGCGCCCGCCGCGAAGCCGAGGGCGCGCGCGTCGATCGCCGCCGCGGCGATTCGGGGCGACGACTCCTCGGCGAGCGAGCGCACGAGCGACAGGAGTCCTTCGGCCACGACGACGCCCGCGCCCGCGCCCGCCAACGCGATGGCAAGCGTCTCGGCGAAGAGGTGCCGCGCGAGCCGGCCCGCGCTCGCGCCGAGGGCGGCCCGGACCGCGAGCTCCCGCCTGCGAGCCGATCCGCGCGCGAGAAGCAGGTTGGCCACGTTGGCGCAGGCGATCAGCAACAGCAGAAGGACGGCCCCGGAGAGCACGCGCAGGACGGGCGCCAGGTCGCCGAAAAGGGATTCGCGAAGCCCTACGACCGCAATTCCAAAGCCCCGATCCGCCTCCGGGTACTCGCGCTCGAGAGATCGGGCGACCTCGCCCATTTCGGCCCGCGCGCGTTGGATGGTGGCGCGGCGCTTCAGCACCCCGACCACGTCGATCGCGCGCCCCGATCGATTCTCGTACCAGACGTTGTAGAGCGGCAGCACGACGCGGGCGTTCTCGAGAAGGAGCGGTTCCTTCGGAATGACTCCGACGACTTCATACGTCGTTCCTTCCACGACGAGCGTGAGCCCGCGAGAAAGCGGCTGAGATCCGAAAGAGCTCGCCCGAAGATCTTCCGAAATCAGCGCGACGTGGAGCCGCCCTCCTGCCCGATCCTCCTCCTCCGTGAACAGCCGCCCGGCGATGGGCCGGATGCCGAGTGCCGCCAGCGCGTCCGGAGCCGCCCACGCGGCGTCGGTGCGGGTCGCGGCACCGCGGACGGTGACGATCGCCGGGCCGGTCACGAACCCGCCCAGGCGCTCGAACGAGCGCGATCTCGTCCGCCAGTCCAGGTAGTCCGCATACGACGCGCCGATGCCGATCGCGTTTTTCAGGCGATGCAGCGAGCCGACCCGCACGAGCCTTTCCGGAGCGGGATAGGGAAGCGCCTTGACGAGCACCGCGTCGACGACGGAGAAGATCGAGACGCCGGCGCCGATCCCCAGGGCGAGAATCCCCACCGCGAGAAACGTGAACCCGGAGCTCCTCGACAGAGTCCGCACGGCGATCCGGAGATCCCGCAGAAAAGAAATCATCGATGAACCCTCCCGGATGTATGGCTGTCGGCTCTACGGCTGTTCGGCGCTCCCTGCGTCCCGCGTACCAGGACCTCGCGCGCCCTAACTCGCTGTGACGCCGCGCGGTCGCGGCCGGTGACGGAACCGGAAATGCCCGCTTGCGGCAATTCGATGTCCGGTTTCGAACACTTTCCACACCTTCATTCTGCGCGGAGCGCGGAGATCGCACTGACGCGGGACGCGCGCCAGGCCGGGATGAAACACGCGGCGAGCGCCACGACGCCGAGAACGGCGGCGGTCGAGAGGAACGTCCAGGGATCGTCCGCCCGCACTTCGAAGAGCTGGCTTGCGAGCAAACGCGTGGCGACCCACGCCAGCGCGAGGCCGACCCCGATTCCAGACAGAGTCACGCCCATTCCCTCAATGAGAACGAGAGCGAGCACGTCGCGGCGGCGGCTGCCGATCGCGAGCCGAATGGCGAACTCGCGTCCGCGGCGGGCGACGGAATAGGAAATGACGCTGTACACGCCGAGGACCGCGAGAACGAGCGCGAGCGCCGCGAACCCTCCGACGAGCTCGGTCATGCGCCTCGACCGGGCCGTCGACGCCGCCAGCAGGCTCTCCAGGGTCCGGACGTGGAAGACGGGCAGGTCAGGATCGAGGCTGGCGACGACCCTCCGCAGGCGAGCCGCGACCGCGGCGCTCGCCTCGCCGGAGCGCGCGACCAGCACCACGTCGTCGCCGGCATTCTGGTCGAAGGGCACGTAGATCTCGGGCACCGCGGGCACGTCGAGGCTCGTGTGCCGGATGTCCGCGACGACGCCCACGATCTCCCGCAAGGCTTTGGTGCCGTCGGATAACGCGATGCGCTGACCGAGCGCGCTCGCCCGAGGCCAGTACCGCCGCGCGAAGGTCCTGTTGACGAGCACGACCGGCGGCGCCTCGGCCGTGTCTCGCGGAGAGAAATCCCGCCCTTCGATCAAGGGGATCTCGAGCGCTCCGAGAAACCCGGGGGACACTTCGCGAAAGCCGGCCTCGGGAGCGCCTCCGGGGTACGGAGGCAGTCCCTCGAAGCTGTATCCGGTCGTGCTGTTGCTCCCTCCGAACGGAAGCTGCCCCACCGCGCCGGCCGAGGCCACGCCGGGCGCGCGCGAGGCGCGATCCACGAGCTCGCGCACGAAGGCCGCGCGACGCTCGGAGTCCGCGTACCTGGCCGAGGAGAGGACGACTTCGAGAGTCGTGACGCCCCGCGGATGGAAGCCGGGTTCGACCTTCTGGAGCCGCGCCAGGCTCGAGAGAAGGAGCCCCGCACCGATCAGGAGCACCAGCGCGGTCGCGATCTGCCCGGCGGTCAACAGCCGCCGGAAACGACTGTCTCCCGCACCGGCCGAAGCGCCGCGACCCTGCGCCCGCAGCACTTCCAGCAGGTCGGGGCGGAGCGCCGCGCGCGCGGGCACGAGGCCGAACACGACGCCAGTGGCGAGCGACACGCCGAGCGTGAAGAGAAGGACGCGGGCGTCGATCGCGACGTGCTCCGCGCCCGGGGCGTTCCAGGACGCGAGCGCTCGCAGACTCCCTCGCGCGAGGAGCACGCCGGCCGCGCCGCCCGCGAGAGAGAGGATCGAGCCCTCGACGATCAATTGCCGGAGGACGTCGCGCGAGGAGGCGCCGATCGCCGACCGGATCGCCATTTCATGCCGCCGCGCCGCCGCGCGCGCGAGCTGCAGATTCGCGATGTTCGCGCACGCGATCACCAGCACGAGGAGCACGGTCCCGAGCAGGAGAAGCAGCACCGGCCGTGCGTTTCCGACGAGCGACTCGCGGAGCGGCAACAGGCGGACTCCCCAGTCCCGGTCGAATTCCGGGTGCTCGCGCGCGAGCGCGGCCGTGATGGCGTCCATTTCGGACTGCGCCGCGCCGATCGAGACGCCGGCCGCGAGCCGTCCGACCGCGTAGAGGTAACGGCTCTGCCGGTCCTGGACGCGCCGCTCGG
>JALYUA010000100.1 GCA_030854005.1 Acidobacteriota bacterium | reverse complement strand
AACCCGCACAACGTCATCAAGGCGACGATGGACGGGCTCACCCGCCTGCGCAATGCCGACGAGATGAAGAAGCGTCGCGGCGCGGCGGGCGAAAAGCTCGAGGCCGAAGCGTCATGAGCGCTGAGCGCAAGAACGAAAAGAACGAGCGGAAGAGCGACAAGACACTGACGTTGCGGCTCATGCGCAGCGGAATCTGCACGCCCAAGGATCAGAAGGCGACGCTGAGAAGCCTCGGCCTGCGCCGCATGGGCCAGCAGGTCGAGCGGCCGGACGACCCGTCCATCCGCGGCATGGTCCTGAAGGTGCGCCACCTGGTCGAAATCGTGAAGGGCTGAAAGCATGGTCGAGAAAAAGGGATCGAAGAAACCGGCCTCGCCGGCGCGCCCGGCGGCGAAAGCGAAGGCCCCGGCCGGCGGACGGAAGACGGACAAGATAGCGAGCGAGAGCGGGAGGGGCAAGTCCGCCTCTCAGAGCGCGAAGCCGGCGGGACAGAAGGCGAAGCCCGGACGAGAGAAGTCCGCCGGCGCCCCGGCCGCGCCGCGCCCGCCCCGCCGAGAGCGGGCGGCCGCGTCGGCGTCTGTTCCGGCCGACACGCGTCCCGCGGCGCTCGGCATTCACGACCTGCGGCCCGCGCCCGGCGCGACCCACTCCAAGAAGCGTCTCGGGCGGGGGCCCGGCAGCGGTCACGGCAAGACGGCGGGCCGCGGGAACAAGGGCCAGAAGTCACGAAGCGGCTACCGGCACCAGCGCGGGTTCGAGGGCGGGCAGATGCCGCTGCACCGGCGCGTTCCCAAACGGGGCTTCACAAACATCTTCCGCGTGGAATACGACATCGTCAATCTCTCCGATCTGGACCGCTTCGAGGCGGGCCAGGCCGTCAACCCCGAGACGCTGGCGGGCATGCGCCTCGCGCGCAAGAACCGACGGGTCAAGATCCTGGGGGACGGTGAGATCGGAAAGGCCCTGACCATTTCCGCGCACAAATTCTCGGCGAGCGCTCAGGCCAAGATCGAGGCCGCGGGCGGGCGCTGCGAGGTGATTGCGAATTGAGCGCTCTTCAGAGTTTCGCGAACATCTTCAGCGTCCCGGACCTGCGCAAGCGAGTCCTGTTCACGTTCCTCATGCTGGCGATCTACCGGCTCGGGGCGCACATCCCCACGCCCGGCGTCGATCCGACCGCGATCAACGAGTTCTTCAAGGCTTCCGCGGGATCCCTGTTCGGGTTCCTCGACATCTTTTCCGGCGGCGCGCTGCGCCGGCTGTCGGTGTTCGCGCTGGGGATCATGCCGTACATCTCGGCGTCGATCATCCTGCAGCTCCTGACCGTCGTGTGGCCGTATCTCGAGAAGCTCTCGAAAGAGGGCGAGATGGGCCGCAAGAAGATCACGCAGTACACCCGCTACGGAACGGTCCTTCTCTCTTTCGTCCAGGCCACGGGGATCGCGCTCTGGCTGGAGAAGCAGACGGCTCCGGGTGGAGCGCACCTCGTGCCGCATGCCGGATGGGCCTTCCGTCTGATGACCGTGCTCACCCTGACGACGGGGACCATCTTCATCATGTGGCTCGGCGAGCAGATCACCGAGAGGGGCATCGGCAACGGGATCTCGCTGATCATCTTCGCCGGCATCGTCGTCGGCCTGCCTCGGGCGATCTTCACCCTGTTCGACCAGATCCGCACGGGGAACATCTCGATCCTGACGATCATTTTCGTCCTGGTGTTCATGTGCGGGATCGTGGCGCTCATCGTCTTCGTGGAGCGAGCCCAGCGGCGGATTCCCGTCCAGTACGCCAAGCGAGTCGTCGGCCGGAAAGTCTACGGCGGGCAGAACACCTACCTGCCGCTGCGGGTCAACACGGGCGGCGTCATTCCGATCATCATCGCCATCTCCATCATCCAGATTCCGTACTACTTCTCCAATTTCATCGGGGCGGACTGGATGAAGAGGGTCGCCGGCTCGCTCTCCCAGGGGCAGCCGCTCTACGTCATCCTTTACGCCGTCGGGATTCTGTTCTTCTGCTACTTCTACACGTCGATCGTCTTCAACCCCACCGACACCGCCGACAACATGCGGAAGTACGGCGGGTTCATCCCCGGCATCCGCCCGGGCCGTAAGACCGCGGACTACATCGACGTCGTGCTCTCCCGGCTGACCCTGGTCGGCGCGGTGTATCTGACCTTCGTCGCGCTGCTTCCGGAGTTCCTGGCCAGCGGCTTCAAGGTTCAGAGCATCCCGTTCATCGGCCCCGGCCTCGACACCCTGCTGCCGCGCTTCTTCACCCAGGGCTTCGGCTTCAATTTCTACTTCGGCGGCACGTCCCTCCTGATCGTCGTGGGCGTGGCCATGGACACCGTCCAGCAGGTCGAATCCAAGCTGGTCGAGCACCACTACACCGGTTTCCTGAAGAAGAGCCGGATCCGGGGGCGCCGGGTCTGATGCGGATCATCTTCCTCGGCCCTCCCGGCAGCGGGAAGGGCACTCAGGCGAAGCTCCTTTCGGAGCGGCTCGGTGTTCCCGCGATCTCGACGGGCGAGATCCTGCGGGGGGCCGTCCGGGCGGGCACGCCGCTGGGCCTCCAGGCGAAAGCCACGATGGAGGCGGGGGAGCTCGTCTCCGACGACCTGATGATCGAGCTGATCCGCGATCGGATCGCGTCCAAAGACGCCTCGCGCGGTTTCATCCTGGACGGGTTCCCGAGGACCGTTGAGCAGGCGGCCGCCCTGGAGAAGCTCCTGAGCGGGAATGGGCCGGGCCTCTCGGCGGTTCTGAATCTCTCGGTTCCCGAGGCGGTCATTGTCGACCGTCTGCACGGGCGTTCCAAGGACGAGGGGCGGTCCGACGACCGGCCCGAGACCATCCTGGAGCGCCTCCGCGTGTACCACCAGAAAACGGAGCCTCTGGCGGATTTCTACCGGGGCCGGCGGCTTCTCGCGGACGTGGATGGCATGGGCGACGTTTCCGAAATCTCCGATCGCATCGACCAGGCGCTCGCCGTGGCGGTCTCCTCCGGGAGGACCGCGTGATCACCATTCGCAGCGAGAGAGAGCTGGCCCTGCTGGAAGAGGCCTCGCAGGTGGTCCTGGAGACGCTCGAGCTGATCGAGAAGGCCGTCAAGCCCGGGGTAACGACCGAAGAGCTCGATCGCCTGGCCGAGGCGGAGATCCGCCGGCGCGGGGCGAAGCCCGCGTTTCTGGGCTACCGCGGTTATCCGAAGACTCTCTGCACGTCCGTCAATGACGAGGTCGTGCACGGGATCCCGGGCAAGCGGGCCTTGAAAGAGGGGGACATCGTGGGCGTCGACTGCGGCGCGGTCGTCGGCGGCTACTTCGGCGACGCCTCCCGGACGCTGGCGGTCGGTGTGATCGATCCGGACAAGGCGAAACTGCTCGAAGTGACCCGGCTGGGCCTCGAGGCCGGCATCGCGGCGGCGCGTCCCGGAAACCGGGTCTCGGACATCGGGGCCGCGGTCGAGGCCGTCGCGATCCCGCACGGCTACGGTGTCGTCCGGGACTTCGTCGGCCATGGCGTCGGGACCGCGCTCCACGAGGAGCCGCAGATCCCGAATTACGGTCCCGCGGGCCGCGGCAGCCTGCTGCGCGCGGGCATGGTGATCGCGATCGAGCCGATGTTCAACCTCGGCCGCGCCGAGGTTTCGACGGACAAGGACGGTTGGACGGTGAGGACGCGGGACGGCAGCGCGTCGGCGCACTTCGAGAACACGGTGGCGATCGAGGCGGATGGCGCGGTCGTCCTCGGCATGGGGCGGCTGTCCCGGCGCGCGTCGAGCGCGGTGGCTTCCTGATGTCGAAAGAAGAGGCCATCGAGGTCATGGCGACGGTCGTCGAGCCCCTGCCGAACGCGATGTTCCGGGTGGAGCTCGAGAACAAGCACCAGGTGCTGGCCCACATTTCCGGCAAGATGCGAAAGAACTTCATCCGCATCCTGCCCGGGGACAAGGTCTTGGTCGAGCTGTCGCCCTACGACCTGACGCGGGGACGGATCATCTACAGATACAAATGAAGAGCAGCTGTCAGCGGGAGAACACGAGGGAGCCATGAAAGTCAGAGCGTCGGTCAAGAAGATCTGCGTCAAATGCAAGATCGTCCATCGCAAGGGCGTCGTGCGGGTCATCTGCTCGATTCCCAAGCACAAGCAGAGGCAAGGGTAGAGGCATCGGCGAGACGCTCCAGCCCCCGCGGCTGAGAGCTGACAGCTGAAAGCTGATAGCTAAAGGATCCATATGGCACGAATTGCTGGCGTCGACCTTCCCTTGAACAAGCGCGTCGAGATCGGCCTGACCTACATTTTCGGGATCGGGCGCCCGAAGGCGAACTTCATCCTCGAGAAAGCGGACGTGCGCGCGGACACACGCGTGAAGGACCTTTCCGAAGAGGAAGTCGTCCGGATCCGCAAAGTGATCACCGACGACGTGAAGGTCGAAGGCGATCTGCGGCGCGACACCTCGATGGACATCAAACGGCTGATGGACATCGGGTGCTACCGCGGGATGCGCCACCGCCGCAATCTCCCCGTCCGGGGCCAGCGTACGCACACCAACGCGCGGACGCGGAAGGGCCCCCGCAAGGGCACCGTCGCCGGCAAGAAGAAGGCCACGAAGAAGTAAGACGCTGTCGGCTGTCAGCTCTCAGCTTTCAGCTCAGATACACGAAGAGAGAACTCGAGGACACTTATGGCAGAACAGGCTCCCGTCTCCGCGGCTCCCGAGAAGACCGCGCCCAAGGGCAAGGGCAAGCGCGCCCGCGCCGGCGGGAAAAAGGAAAAGAAGTCGATCCCGCACGCCGTGGCGACGGTGCAGGCTTCCTTCAACAACACGGTCATCGCGATCGCGGACCAGGAAGGCGGGATCCTGGCCTGGTCCTCGGCCGGGCGGATCGGTTTCAAAGGCTCGCGTAAGGGCACGCCGTTCGCGGCGCAGCTCGCCGCGGCCAATTGCGCCGAAGGCGCGAAGGAGCATGGCGTGCGCTCCGTGGACGTCCGCGTGACGGGCCCCGGCGCCGGACGCGAGTCGGCGATCCGCGCCCTTCAGGCCAACGGGCTCGACATCAAGTCCATCAAGGACACGACGCCGATCCCGCACAACGGGTGCAGGCCGCGCAAACGCCGCCGCGTTTGAGGCAAAGAGCGAAAGGCGAACGGCGAACGATCAAGAGCTGATAGCTGACAGCTGAGAGCTGACAGCCCGTCTGTAAACCGGCGTTGGATCCCTGGCCGGGAAGAAGGACGTAAATCAAGTTTAGGGATCTGGGAGGTTCTGACTTGGCTCGTCACACCGAGGCGGTCTGCCGGCTATGCCGGCGAGAGGGGATGAAGCTGTTCCTGAAAGGGGACCGCTGTTTCAAGGACAAGTGCTCGATCGAGCGGCGGAACTATCCGCCGGGGCAGCACGGCCGGCGGCGCTCGAAGCTGCTCGGCTACGGGATTCAGCTCCGTGAGAAGCAGAAGGTCAAGCGGATCTACGGGCTCCTCGAGAGTCAGTTCCGGCTGACCTTCGCGCGCGCCGAGCGGCGCAAGGGGATCACGGGAGCGAACCTGCTGGCGGAGCTCGAGCGCCGTCTGGACAACGTGGTGTACTCGCTGGGGTTTGCCGCCTCGAGGCCGCAGGCGCGCCAGCTCGTCCGCCACGGTCACGTCACGATCAACGGAAAGAAGGTCACGATCCCTTCGTACAGCGTGTCGAAGGGCCAGGTCGTGGCCATCAAGGAAAAGAGCCGGGTGAACGAGCAGATCAAGGCGTCGGTCGAAACGGCCCGCGCCCGCGGCGTTCCGGGCTGGCTGGACCTGTCCCCGGAGAGCTTTGCGGGGCGGGTGGTGGAACTGCCGAAGCGCGAAGACATCAAGCTGCCGATTGCCGAGCAGCTGATCGTCGAGCTGTACTCCAAGTAAGCCGCGGACGGAGGAAAAACACATGACTCTCTGGAAGGGATTTCAAAAACCGAAGCGGCTCGAAGTCGACGGCGAGACGCTCACCGGCACGTATGGGAAGTTCTACGCGCAACCGTTCGAGCGCGGGTTCGGGACCACGGTCGGCAACGCGCTGCGGCGCGTCCTGCTGACGTCGATCGAGGGCGCGGCGATTACCGCGGTCAAGATCGAAGGCGTCCTGCACGAGTTCTCCTCGCTGCCGGGCGTCGTGGAAGACGTCACGGACATCATCCTGAATCTGAAGCAGATCCCCATCAAAATGCACACGATGGAGGAGAAGATCCTGACCCTCGACACCGAGAAGAAGGGCAAGATCACGGCGGCGGACCTGACGGGCGACCCGTCGATCGAGATCCTCGATTCCTCCGCGCCGATCGCGACGCTGTCGGAGAACGGAAAGCTGCAGATGGAGCTTCGCGTCTCGATGGGCCGCGGATACGTCTCCGCCGACAAGAATTTCGACGAGGACATGGGCATCGGATACATCCCGATCGACTCGGTCCACTCGCCCGTGCGGCGAGTGAACTACCACGTCGAGGCGGCCCGCATCGGACAGGCCACCGACTACGACCGCCTGGTGCTGGAGGTCTGGACGAACGGGACCGTTTCGCCGGCCGACGCGGTCGGGCTCGCGGCGACTCTGCTGCGCGACCACCTGACCATCTTCATCAACGTCGAGCATGAGACGGCTCTCGACGGCGCGGGAGACGGGGAGCTGCCGGAGAACCTCGCCGAGTACCTGAACCGCTCGGTCGACGAGCTCGAGCTTTCGGTCCGCAGCGCGAACTGCCTGAAGAACGCCGGCATCCGGACCATCCGGGACCTGGTGCAGAGGAGCGAGAAGGACATGCTGGAGACCAAGAACTTCGGGCGCAAGTCCCTGAACGAGATCCGCGACATCCTCCGTCCGATGGGGCTGTCGCTCGGCATGGAAATCGAGCCGATCGAAGCGAAGAGCGAATAAGCCATGATGCACAACCGGGCCGGGCGAAAGCTCCGGCGCACGACTTCTCATCGCATGGCGATGTTCTCGAATCAGCTGGATTCGCTGATGACGCACGAGCGGATCCAGACCACGCTGACCAAGGCCAAGGAGCTCCGGCCGCTGGCCGAGAAGCTGATCACGGCCGCCAAGAACGACGGGGTCTCCTCCCGCCGGAAGGTGGCGCAGTGGATTCCAGACCGGACCACGGTGAAGAAGGTGTTCGAGAACATCGCGCCCCGATTCGTCGACCGGCCGGGCGGGTACACCCGGATCCTTCGCCTCGGCTCCCGCAAGGGAGACGCGGCGGAGGCGGCGATCCTCGAGTTCGTGGATTACCGGTTCGAGCCGAAGGAGAAGGGTCCCCGCAAGGAGTCCCTCTCCGACCGCGCGCGCCGCGCTTCTGGAGGCCGGGTCGAAACGGTCCGGAAGGACAAGCCCGAGCCGGAGGAGGGCGGCGACGAGGCCGCCGCCGAGCGGAAAGCCGCTCCGCGGCAGCCGAAGCCCGGGCGCGGCGACAAGGCCGCCAAGGGCGCGAAGACGGCACCGAAGAAGGGTCCCAGCCGCACCGGCCCCTCCAAGCGCGGAGCGTAACGGACTGAACGGATTTTCGCGGCGATTCGATCGCCTCAGGCGAGCGCGTCTGGCAGCGCTCGCCTGGGGCGCTTTTCTTTTGACCCTGACTTCGTGGCCGAGCCCGCCGTCGATTCCTCTCGCGGATCGCATCCCGAACATCGACAAGGTCGTCCACCTCTGCCTCTACGCCGGCGAGGGCTTTCTGATCTACCTGGCGATCCGCTGGCCGGGGCGCGCCGGCTTCTCGCTGGCGCGCGTGCTCGCGGTCGCGGGAGCGATGGCGGTCTTCGGAACTCTGGATGAGATCCACCAGACGTGGATTCCGGGACGTTCGTGCGAGGCCGCGGACGTGGCGGCCGACGTCGCGGGCGCGGCGACAGGCGCGCTCGTGGCCTCCGCCCTCGGGGGGCGACGTGCGGCGCGCGCCGGGAGCCGAGCGACCGACGGGAGCGAGACGGCCGCGGTATCCCGCGGTCAACGAGAATGAGCAATCGAGCCCGACGCCTCAGCGTGTCGCGGCGTGATCTTCCGCCTCCGGCAACGGCACGACCTGCCCGAGGTGGTGCCGGAGGTGCAGGACGTAGTCGACGATCAGATCTTCGAGCGCCGCCGGCTCGGATTCGGAGAACTCCCGCCACCCCAGTTGGTGAAAGTTGTGCCGCTTCCTCTTTCGCCGCATCGCGTCGTCCGGGATCTCGTCGATGACCCTCGCGAGCTGGAGGTTGTAGGCCCGCCAGAGAGCGACGAGCTCCAGCCAGGGCGCGCGAGCGTATCCCTGGACGCGGACGAAGCCCTCCTGCTCGTATCCCGGAAAGACGAGGTCTTCTTCGAGCTGCCCGCGGACGAAGCGGACGTGGTTGTTCGCGGCCGAATCGATGAGGTGCCCGATCACCTCGCGGGGCGACCACTTGCCGGCGGCGCGCGGCTGCGCCGAGCTCTCCTCGCCGATCGCGCGCAGGAGCGGAAGGCTCGCCGAGACCGACTCCCGCAGCAGCTTCGCGGGGTTCACGGATCCTTCCTGCCGCCCGCGGAGGGCGTCGCCCGAACGAGGCCCCGCCAGGTCGCGTCCCGGGGATCGAAACGGACAACCCGGCCGGCGGGCCCGACCGCCCAGCCGTCGGCCGGCCCGGCGAAGGCGATCGCGTTCCATCCGCCCTGCCCGGCGGTCCACGTCCGGCCTCCGTCCGAAGACCAGCCCGAGATCTCGGTTCCCGCGGCGACGAAGATCGGAGGGTCCGTTCCCGGCACGACGGCGACGGCGGAAAGAAACCGGTCGAATGCCGGAGGGGCGGCGACCGCCGTCCAGGTGATCCCGCCGTCGTCGGTGCGCGCGATCGCCGCCGGGCCGGACGCCTTGCGGTAGTCGCCGCCGACCGCGACTCCGTGAAGAGCGTCGGCGAAGGCGAGAGAAAAAATGCCGGCCGAGGGTGTCGCCGCCGGGATCGGGGTCTCAGCCACCGTCCAGCTGCGGCCCCCATCCTCCGAGCGAAAGACCCGCGCCCGGCCCGCCCCGCCGGTGCCGAACCAGGCCCGGCCGCTCCGGTCGAAGGCAAGGCAGGTGCCGCTCGCCGCGAAGGCTCCTTCCGAGGCGAGCGAAGGAGGGATCCCGCCCGGGCCGAGCCGCGCCCAGACGCGTCCGCCGTCCTCCGTCGCGAAAATGGCGAAACGGCCGTCGACCGGGTCGCCCAGAGCGAGGCCCTGCCGCCGGTCGCGGAAGGCGATCGCGTCGAAGAAGCCTTTCGCGTCGGGATTCTGGAGGGACAGCGACCAGTGCGCGCCGCCGTCGGACGTCGCGTAGATCCGGGAGGCCGCGCCTTCGCCGGCGCTCATCACGACGGCCTCCGCGGGTCCGAAGGCCTCGACGTCGCGGAAGTCGAGCGCTTCGGCGCCCGGGACCGGCACGGTGCGCCACGTCCGGCCGGAGTCGCGCGTGACGAGACAGGCTCCCCGGGTTCCCGTGATCCAGGCGACGCCCTCCGACGGCGCGGAGACCCCGCGGAGGTCGGAGGAAGTGGGGGAGGGCGTCACGGGCAGCCACGCGGTGGCCGGGAGGCAGAGGAGAGCTGTGAGGGTCAGAGTCAGCGTCGCAACGGCTCTCTGAGGAGCGGGGGGGCGCGGCGCCGGTCGTCGTTGAAGGACGCTACCCTTTCTCCGCCACATCGCTGACTCTGAGCATATCCGGCCGCGCGTGGGGCGCGCGCAACCGGGTAGGGTGCCGGGCGTCTCCGCGCCCTCCTATTTCTTGAAGAACCCCTGCTGGGCGACCTTGCCGG